>JBEQAI010000188.1:0-6991 GCA_041640415.1 Ammoniphilus sp.
CCCTCAACCGGACGGGGACGGGTACTAGCGGCAACCGCTACAACCTGATTGCCAGACCAAGACATCTTCTCTGCTAGCTGGGGGAGCCTCTGGATATGCTGAAACAGGGCCTCCGATTGCTGAAGTCCTCTTTCCCCTGGCTTGACCGTCAAGAGCATCCTTTCCTCTGCTACCACGGCCCCTTCTTCATTGATAAGGCAAAGGGAGGTACGATAATTGCTCGTATCCACCCCAAGGATCAATCTACTCACTAGGTATTCCCTCTTCCGTCACTCCCAGCTTTTCCTTTACTAGGTTCGCAAGCACGGCGTTGATATACTTTACCGATTCTTCCATCCCGAATGCTCGGCTTAATTCAATGGCCTCATTCACAGAGACCTTCTCAGGAATCTCTTCAATATAGAAGATCTCATAAGCAGCAAGCCTTAAAATGGCACGATCTACAAAGCCTAAACGGTCGAGCGACCAATTACGCAAATATTTTTTAATCGACTGATCAAGCTCTTCTTGGTGAGAAAGGATGCCGTCCACCTGAGCCTGCAAATACTCCCTGTCCTGAGCTTCTAAGGGTTCATCTGTAATAGCCTTGATCGCTTCCCTTGCCTCAATTCCCCTCATATCTATCTGATATAACACCTGAACAATTTTTTCACGCGCCTCACGACGTTTCATTGGATATCATCACCTTACCGTAAATGATTTTGAATTTAGCTTCCCCTAATTGCAAAAGAAAAAAGGGCATTTGCCCTTCTTTAGTACTTGGTAAATTTACCGGGTAAGATACGATCCAGCACTTCGGTTAAATTTTCCCGATTGTCGTATTTTCTACCGAAGTAAAAACCTGTTGCAACAAAAACTAAGATTACTATTGTATTGAAAAAACCTATCCAAATATACAGCAAACCTAATATTAAGCCGCTAAGGACTCCAATCGTTTTCCCAGGGTGTTCACGCAACAACTGCCAGAACATGGATTCCCCCTACTCTACTCGACTTAAACGAGTGGTTGGTTGTTGGGCAACTTCCGTAATCTTGACATCAACTTGTTTGACGTCCATACCAATGATGGCTTCAACTTGCTCTTTTACCCCTTTTTGAACCTCTTCTACGATGGTCGGTACGGGAGTTTCTCCATCCACCGAGCACTTCATTAAGATCGATGTGCCCGTTTCGTCAGTCCGGATCACGCTCTTGACCTCACGCACCCCTCGAACTCGACGAGATGCCTTAAGTGCTATGCTCTCGATCGTATTGACTGTAATACTGACATGCCCCCAGTCCGTACGTTGACTAATGGCCTCTAGCTGACCTCGATCCTTGACCCGGCGGAATCCCTGCAGCAAGAATTTAAGACTGATCAAGAAGAAGATAGCCGCAGCACCCAGATAAGCGTACCTTAGGGTCCCTGCCTCGTAGACCGTTAGAACATTCGCTTGCACCACTTCATAGGGAATGAGGTTCATAGCCGCTGCAATGACAATTAGGGATAGAACCGTCAAGGCCAAACTGTAAAGGGACAATATTAAACGATCAAATAGGTTCAATGGCTTTAATCCCTCCTCTTTGCAAACATCTGAGTATGAAGCACGAAAGACCCCTTCCTCAAGGGGTCTGTCCGTCACCTATCTTACGCGGTGTGGCGGCTCTTCAACCTCCACTTTCTTCTCCGCTCTAAACTCAACATCAACAATGTGAACATTCACTTCTACGACCTTGAGACCGGTCATATTCTCGATAGCATGGCGTACATTTTCTTGGATATTGCGGGCTACCTCTGGGATCTTATATCCGAACTTTACGATGATATAAACATCCACAGCTGCTTCTTTCTTGCCTACTTCGACTTTTACCCCTTTGGCCAGGTTCTTTCTTCCTAGGCGTTCAGCAATATCTCCGACAAATCCGCCGCTCATATGCGCAACGCCTTCCACTTCCGCTGCAGCCAAGCCCGTAATGACTTCGATCACTTCCGGTGCTATCTCGATTTTGCCTAGTTCGGTTTTTTCAAAATCTGCAATCATCTCCATGAATGTAACACCTCCTACTAAATTATAACAATGGAGTGCTTCTTTGACAATGCACTGTGTCTCTGAAAAACTAAGGTTTTACTAGAAATAATGGTTGGCCATACTCGACAAGCTGACCATCCGTTGCTAACACTTTAACCACTTCTCCTGTTACTTCTGCTTCGATCTCATTAAACAATTTCATAGCTTCCACAATACATACAATGGAGTTGGGCCCCACTCGGTCGCCTTCCTTAATAAACGCGGGAGAGTTCGGATCTGGCTTCGAGTAAAAGGTTCCAACCATAGGAGAGACGATCTTCAGTAAGTTCTCTTCTGCTGGCTGTGCTACGGGAACAGCAGGCTTAGAGGCCGCTGCTGGCTGTGGCGCTGGTACCGGGGCTAGAACCGAAACCGGAGTCTCAGCAGTCTGTATGGATGTGGGGGCTGGCTGTACTGCCGGAGGCACTTCTGCTTCAGCTGCCTGGCTTACACGCCCGCCCTTTTTCACACTGATCCGCAGACCCTCATGTTCCAAATCAAATTCCTGAACACTTGACTGGTCAAGCAACTTAATAATTTCTCTTATCTCATGCAATTTTAACATTTTATGCCACTCCTACACTAAATATGGTACATTATATCACAATCTTCCATGAAAGGCACAAATTTGAGACCCTTGTCACTTACAGACAAGGGTCTCTCCTGAATTTACTTTATGGCTTATAAGTTACAATAATATTTTTAGATGGAACCTCCATATGCTGTGTCACGACTTTCATAATCTCCACGGCATTTTTCCTTTCTAGCTTCTGGGCTTGAACAATAACATTTACTCGATCATCCTTGGATATTATGACTGCTTCTTGATACCCTAGCGCTTTAATTAAGCTTTCAACGGTCATCTCATTATCTTGCTGACTCACCAGCTTGTCATAACTAGACTTTGCTTGAGCGATTGTTTCTTTATTTGCATCAGCATTGGTCATGATCGTTAGGAGCTCTTCCATTTTTTGTGATTGCCATGCATCTCTTGTCATTTTGGTCTCAATAAAATAATCGGAGGAGCCTCCCGGGATCATTTCGGCTTGCCCTTCGGTCACAGCCTTTTCGCCTACTTGCTTGCTATCCACCTGCAACTCCGGCCCTTCCTGAACAGGAGGATTCGTGGATGCAACAGGAACTTGTTCAATCGGACCTTGCACTAAGTAATACGCGGATAATACGACCATAATGGTCAGCATGGAGAGTAACCAAACTGTCTGTTTTTTCAGTACCATAATTTGAACCTCCCTAATTGACTGTTTTTTAATTTATCCTAGCCCTTTTTGGGCAAGATAGATATTTTATGCGGTTCAACATGAAGGACTTTCTGCACGGCATCGGTTATGAATGCCTTGACCTTCATATTTTCCGCGCCTTTAGCAACTACAAGCACGCCTCTTACTCTCGGCTTTAAGCGTTTAAGCACAATCGGCTGTTCTCCTTGATCGGCTCGTATAATTACGACCTTCTCATCTCTTGTTGAGTCATTGATGTCTCTCGTGGCTTTTTCCTTATCCACTTCTTTTGTTGTAGAACTTCGCACACTGATGTCCTTTTCAACAACCACCTCTTCTGTGGACTCTAAATTGACCATGACAGACACTTCCCCGACCCCCAGTACCTCTTCGAGCATCCCCTTCAACTGCGTTTCATAAAGCTCTTCGTAATCAGCGATCGTCATGTCGCCAGATTTCACTTTCGCTGAAAACACAGCTTGTTCTGCATTAGAAGAAGCCGACTCCGCAGGAGGCCTTACTTCCTGACTCGCAGAATGGAAGGAAGAAAACAACATGACAGCTACTCCAATTCCCCCGAGTACGATTAATTTTTGAAACGTACTGACGCGTTTTTCACCCTCCTCCCCATTTCCCCATTTTTCCTTTAGCTTGGAAAACCATCCGAACTTCATCACCAATTTATCCCTCCTCGTGGATCCCTTCAACCTTTGCGATAACTAAACTGCGGTCAATACTCCATGTTTTAGCGATATCATCAGCGATTTCGTTTAGCAGCTTCCGCTCAGATGCGGATAGCTCAGGTGAGGTCGAGACTGCAGATGCGTTCTGAGAAGATTCTCCGCTTACATTGATAGTAATCGGCTCGATCGGTCGGACAGAATCCCTCCCGCTCTTCGGCCCAGTACCTTGTATATCTTTGTCCAATATTAATTGTACGGAGGAAATGACAGGATATGCCTGTTGCTTGTTCTTTTCTTTGTACAAGGTTACCTCAACGGATTTCACACGCATTCCATAGTCCTCTTCGACCTTAGCTTGTATGAGCTGCTCTAGCTGGGAGCGAACAAATTGCTCGGAATCCTGGTCATTTTGCTGCATTAATCGCTCGCCATATTTTTTTATTCGCTCTAGTTCACCGCCTGCAGGATCAGTTTTCATATTCATAATTCGTATAGCAATCTTATCTGCTGACAAATCTTTTTGAAAAAGCTGGAGCAAGGGAGTAATGATCGTCAGCAGAATCAGAAGCCCCATAACTAAACGGACGTAGCGTTGCATCCCCGTATTAGGGAGCAGCATGTCCAAAAACGTAGCGATCAGTACAATGAGTATGATGGTCTGTAACCACTGGCTAAGCGCTGCAATCATTCTTTATCACCTACCGAACCATGATGGATAAATTCGCAGCTGTAATAATAATGGTGATAGCTAGAAAAAACATTAAACAAACCGTAGCCAACGCCGCAAAAACAAACATAAGGTTTTTTCCTATCGTCGATAGGCAGCTGATAATCGGGCTGCTGCCAAGCGGCTGCAAGATGGCAGCAGATAAATTATAGACAAGCGCCAGGGCTATGATTTTAATAGCAGGGAAGGCGCAGAGCATGATGAGGATAAACACCCCAGCCACCCCTACAGCGTTCTTTACTAACAAGGAAGCGCCAAGGACGGTATCGGTTGCATCCGCAAACATCCGTCCCACAACGGGTACAAAATTGCTGGTTACATATTTGGCTGTTCTTACGGTAATTCCGTCTGCCACCGCACTCGTTGCTCCTTGTACGGAGATAATGCCGAGAAAGATGGTGAGAAAGATCCCTAACAGCCCTAAGCTCACATTTCTCAACAAGTTGGCAAGTTGAGTGACCTTATACTTGTCCGACAAAGAACTGACAATACTTAACACCGCTGATAAGAAGAGCAAGGGAAAGATGACCGTCGATATAACCGTACCACTCACATTGACCATAAAAATAATCAAGGGATGGAACATCGCCACAGAGGCCAGGTTCCCCATGGCTGCCAGCAGAGCCAAAACAATGGGCATCATCGCCATCATAAAATTAACCATGTCCCCAATAGCCTCTTGAGCATAGCCAATGGCAATGCGAAAGCTATTAATGGCTAGAATAATGAGAACCATGTAAGAAATCGCATAAGCGGTTTTGCTTACTGAGTTTTGTTCAAAGGCGCTTTGCATCGTCTCCAAAATCATAGCGAAAACCGTGATGATGATAATGGTTCCTAGTAATTTTCCATTGATAAGCAACTCATGGAACAAATACTGGAGCAGCCCCACCATCGCTTGCTTGATTGAAAACTCATCTCCGTGACTCATGATCAAGGATACGATTCCCGGATGCTCACTTCCTGGCAGGTATCCCTTATAGTTATTCATGAGATCTTTCCAAAACTCTTCTACCTGACCAAGATCCAACCGCTCCACCTGCGTCTGTACTACGGAATCCTGCACACTAGCGTGTACAGCCTGAATCGGAATGAGAACAAATAGTGTCATAAGAACGAGTCGGAACAAGTGCTTCATCTCTTATATCAGTCCTTTACGATGGGAATAAGCTGATTACTGTTTCAATAATGACCGTAAGAATAGGTACAGCCATTACAAGTATCAGAACCTTCCCTGCCAATTCAATCTTCGACGCGATTGCCCCTTGTCCAGCATCCCTTGTTATTTGCGCCCCAAACTCTGCGATATAGGCAATCCCAATAATCTTTAGGATGGTCTCCAAGTAGATCATGTTGATGTTGGCTTGAATGGCCATTCTCTCTAAGATGCGAATTACTTCAGAGATCTTGCCAATGAGGAATAGAAAAATAATAATGCCTGTTACTAAAGCAATCATAAACGCAAAGATAGGCTTTTGCTCTTTGATCGTGAGTGCCAATATCGTAGCGACCAAACCCAAGCCGACGATTTGGATAATATCCATCGTTTTCCCCCCGTCCTATTTGAACAGGAACACGCGCTTAATTTCCTGGAACAAATCATTTACGTAAGAAGCAACCATATACAAGACAATGACAACCCCAACCAAGGTAATCCAATCCGCCCAGTCTCCTTTACCCGCTTGCTTTAAGATGGTATGGATCATGGCAACGATAATCCCAATCCCTGCTATTTGGAAAATGGCGTTAATATCATACGGCATGCTGCTCCCACCCCTCAGTACATCAAAATAACAGCTAATATCCCACTTAGTACCCCTAGACTTTTGCACATCTTTTCATACTTTTGCTGCTCTGCCCTTGCTTCTTCCTCTTCTTTTTGCAAATTCAGGACCGCTAGGCGGATATGCTTCTGTTGATCTAGCTTGTCGCTCTTCCCCAGAACTTTCCCCAAGTGCAGCAAGATTTCTTTTTCAGCTTGTCTCATCGTGGTTTTGGGCCACGTTTTTTCTATCCCCATCTCCCAACAATCCATAGTGGACAGTCCATCATATTTTGTGAGGAATTCAGCGGATTGAGTGAAAATATTCCCTATTTCACCCTGTACGCGTTTTCCTACGTGTTGAAGAGCAAGGGCCAACGTAGTTGAACCATAGCAAATCTCGGTTTCTAATAGTTGCAAGGCTACGCCAAGCCTTCGAATTTCCTTTGGCCGATTCGCATACATTTTGGCGGCTTGGAATCCCATCATAGTTGCGGAGAACAAAATAATACTGGCACCAATGAGCTTCAGCA
>JBEQAI010000189.1:0-6964 GCA_041640415.1 Ammoniphilus sp.
GTGTAACATCGGGACGTGGCGCAGACTGGTAGCGCGCACCCTTGGGGTGGGTGAGGTCGCAGGTTCAAATCCTGTCGTTCCGACCATTTATAGTACATACAAACACTCCTTCATTTAATGAAGGAGTGTTTTTCGTTTGTGAATCAGTTGTTTCTTGAAACGTAATAGAGTGAACTGCCTCACTTCTTAGATCAAAGTTTATCTTGACATAGACTCCGAATTCCTTATTCCCTTGTCTTAACCACAGTTTAAATGTTTGTTGTCCCATAGTTGGGGTTAATGTTTTAAGTCCTACATAACGATAGTCAATAATCTCAGCTTGAGGGTAATTCTTTTTGGTTTCTTGCATAGCTAATCTTCCCCATTTAGCGTAGGGAATGGATTGCTGTTGAGCATGGACAGCGGTCGATGTCAGCATGAAAACCAGAGTGATCAAGAGTAGAGTTTTTTTTCTGCACATAAAACAGTCACCTCAGGTTTATTCTGCCTCATTTAAGTTATCGCATTAAAAATATTGTGAGAATATTTTACAAGATCATCCGTATATATCAAAATAAACCCTTTTAAGGGGGGATGCTCTCTGGCTTGTAAAGAAATGTATTGCTACAGCTGCCAGCAAATGCAAAACTTTGATGCGGATGGCCCAAGGTATGATTGGACAGAACAAAAAGGGACAATCGAGATATGGGATTATTTTTGCCTCACGTGTAAAAAACTGTTTCGCACGACTAAGGAAGTAAAAGGAATAGATTAGATTAAGCTCAGCTTGACTTGCTCGATAATATTATATATAATATTGATTGTCTTGAAGAAATGGCGGTCGTGGCGAAGTGGTTAACGCATCGGATTGTGGCTCCGACACTCGTGGGTTCGATTCCCATCGATCGCCCCAATTTGTTTTTGGGAGTATAGCCAAGTGGTAAGGCACAGGTCTGCAAAACCTTTATTCCCCGGTTCAAATCCGGGTACTCCCTCCATAGGTGCATTGTGCGGTCGTGGTGGAATTGGCAGACACGCTATCTTGAGGGGGTAGTGATCCCAGATCGTGCGAGTTCGAGTCTCGCCGACCGCACCAATTACATATTAGATATTAGGTTTGTCTCTTAGGTTTAGGGACAAGCCTTTTTTAATGTTTAAGACCTACCATTGCTTCTTTTTAAGAAGTATTAGTGGTAGCTCATCCCAATGTGAATACCAAATTGAGCCAAGGATCGACAATTCCAGATAAACAAGGTGGTTTGGTCACGAAACCCCACAACTTGGTTCCAAACCGATAATGATTCCAACTCTCACCAAGCTTTTTTCGGGGGTTGAGAGTTTTACGGTCTACTTTTTACTAAGAGCAATCTAAACTTTGGTTTAGAGTCTTTGATATGAAGCTGATTTGACCCGAATGAACGTGCTTCAAGGTTCTTTTTCTCTTGTCTCAGCGAATGCTAGGGATGAAGAAAATGTCCCGGGTCGAAAAACGAATGTAAAAGATGCCGAATGGCTGGCCAAACTCCCTCGATGTGGGTTACTAGAGGGCCTTAAGGCCTTTCGCTCCTGGCGCTCTTCGGAAAACCAGCTCAGCCACCGGTGGTGTCTAGGTCCCTCACCAGCGTGGCTGCATTATTTCCATTCGAGATCTGCATAAATTGCTTGGGAGGGAACATGATATGGTTGAGGTGAAATGAAAATGGAATATCTTACTGTTGTTATGAAGGCAGTGGGAATGTTTGTCCTTGTATTGATAGGATTTCATGTAATGGGGAATCAAGCGGTGGGGAGGTTGACTGCGTTTGACCTCGTGGTGGTCATTGCGCTGGGTGCTTTGATTGGAGCCCCTTTAGCTGATGATTCGCTAAATATTTTCATGGCAGCCACAGCGATTATCACCCTCGTATTTTTACAGCGATTTACGGCATTCCTTACACTGAAGAGCAAGTGGTTTTCCAAAATGGCTATTGGCGAGCCCATTAAGCTGATTGAACAAGGAAAAATTTATGAAAAAGGGCTAAAAGAGTCGAGGCTAACCTACAACAATTTGATGGAAGAACTAAGGTTAAAGGGAGTCACCAGAATTGCAGATGTAGAAATGGCCTATCTAGAACCAGAAGGTCAAGTGAGTGTAATTCCCGTGGAAAAGGAAAAGCCGTTAACCAAAGGAGACTTTATGGACGAAGAGAAAAAAGGTTAGGATGAGGAAAGACAACTTTCCTCATCCTAGCCTTTTGGCTGTTATATGAATTTTCGATGCACCTTTTCTCCATCATAGGAAAATAAGACATTACGCTCTTCTAGTTTGGTTTCAAGATGGACGTTACGCCCCCACAATTGATATACGAAGGGAATCGTTCTTTCTAGATACTTAATATCGAGCTCAACGCCTTCATAATGATGGTGAAGGAATAGCTCGCGGTCAGCATGAACGACTGTAATGTAGGGGAAGCCACCGTTAACGCGGCTCTCTACTAAGGTATCCCTGACTTTTTCCCACTCCGTGTGGTTTATGACGTAATCATTGCCCATCTTGCCAAAGGTATACATATTCATGTCCTTAACCAACTCTTGGGTAAGATAGTTACGGATAAAACTCACGTCGGATTCAATTTCTCTTACTTCGAACATATGCTCTTGTCCGAATCTTTTTTCTATGTCCTCAAAAATTTTCAAACCAAGATAGTAAGGATTAATCTGCGTAGTAGAGGGCTGGATGACGGAAGCATTTAATTTAGCAAATTCGACGGTTTCTTCCCCTGTTAAGTCCATCTCTCTTAAAATTCTCGTATGCCAGTAAGAAGCCCATCCTTCGTTCATAATCTTGGTCTCAATTTGGGGCCAGAAGTAGGACATTTCATCACGAACGATGGTAAGGATATCCCGCTGCCAATCTTCAAGCTGCTGGCTGTTTTCCATGATGAAAAGAAGAATATCTTTTTCAGGTTCCATCTGTTTTTCTGGATGGTTATCCGCTTTTTTGGAGCGATGCTCATTTAGTATATCCTTGATTGAGCGAAGGCCCGTACCGGGGGAGGCACTCGCAACCGAAGCTGCAGGAAGGATATCTCCAACTGCGGGTTCTAAGTCCCAAAGATCCTCATAGGGAAGCAAGGACTTTGCCTTCAAAGGTTTATCCTTAGGTGGAGCTTTCTTGATACGATCCGCATAGGGATCGATATGTTCTGAAATGGCCATCGCTGCATCAAGAAAGGATTCTACCTTTAACCGCCCATACTTTTTTTCATATTGACGAATGCGATCCGCACTCGCAGCCATACTATCGACCATGTTCCGATTGGTATGCGCGAAATGGGCATTATTTTTAAAGAAGTCGCAATGGGCAAGTACATGTGCAACTATAAGCTTGTTTTGAATAAGGGTATTTGAATCTAGCAAAAAGGCATAGCAAGGGTTTGAATTAATCACCAGCTCATAAATTTTGCTCATTCCTAGGTCATACTGCAGCTTCATTTTATGAAACGATTTCCCAAAGCTCCAGTGATTATAGCGAGTAGGCATTCCATAGGCGCCAAATGTGTAAATGATTTCTGGAGGGCAGATTTCATAGCGCATTGGATAAAAGTCGAGTCCGAACCCTTTGGCTATGTGTGTAATTTCCTCGATGGCCTGCGATAGCTTTTCCACTAGCCGATCAACTCCTGTCCCGTTGTTTCAGTGAAGAAGGTTTTTAGGGCATCTAAAATGTCCTTCCTCTCGTAGATAACCGATGTCCGAAGCTTGGGGTGACTGATGCTCTTGAACACATCTCCAAGGGTGGACATGCGATGGTGCTGATTGATCTCACCATAGGCAAAGAAATTGGTAACCTCCATCATGCTCTGGATGATTTTTGTACATTCTTCGTTATCAGACGGCAAATTGTCTCCATCTGAAAAGTGAATGGGATAAATGTTGTAACGGCTTGGAGAGTACTTAGTGCGAATCAGTTCCATAGCCAGCTTGTAGGCAGAAGAGCAAACGGTTCCCCCCATCTCTCCTTTAGTAAAGAAGTGCTCTTCCGAAACGACCTTGGCATGGGTGTGATGGGCAATAAAAACGATTTCTACGTTTTTGTAATTTTGGCGTAGAAAACGGGAAATCCAGAAAAAAGTAGTCCTGGCTATATCTTTTTCGAACCTTCCCATACTTCCACTTGTATCCATCATACAGAGAACAACCGCCTGCGAATGCGGAATTTTGACTTCACTCCACGTCTTAAAGCGGAGATCTTCTTCAATTATTTTTCCTAGACCTTGTCCGCCATGCTGGATGTTGCGCTTAATGGCTTGGAGAATGGTTCTTTTTTTATCAAGGTTTCCCATGATCCCTTTTTTGCGGATATCATTGAAGACCACACCTTCAACCTCAATTTCAGCATGTTCTTTCTTATCTAGGTGGGGGAGCTTAAGCTGAGAGAACAAGTGGTTTTCGACTTCTTCTAGACTTACCTCTGTCTCAAAATAGTCAACGCCAGGCTGATCGCCTGCGCCGCCTCCCTGTCCTTGCGCTTGCTGCTTCGCGTCGCCATCCTTGGCCACCACATCGCCCTTCTTCATCTTGCCGTCCCCGCTGCCTACGTGATTTTGTCTACGATAATTATAGCGAAAACGAAATTCATCGAGAGAACGAATAGGGATCTTTACGATATTTTTGCCGTTGGAGCTGAGAATGCCTTCTTCAGCTACCAAGTCAGCTAGATTGTTTTTCAATGCTTCTTTAACCTTTTCCCGGTGACGGGTCTGGTCTTCATATCCCTTGCGATGAAGGGACCAATCTTCTTGTGAAACAATAAACAAAGACTCTTCCATCAAGGGTCACCACACTTTCCCGACTAAATAGCCGTGTTCCAGCAGGGGGGCTGGAACACGATTTTTCCTTTGCATTAACGATTCAGTAAGCTACCTGTATACTTTAGTAATTCATTAGAGCAGTGCGGACAATAGCCATGTTCATCCATCAGGCGCGCTGTTACTTCATTGACTTTCTTCAACTGCTGCTCATCTGGTGTTTTCGTTGAAGTGGTGATCTTAACGACATCCTTCAAATCGGCAAATAGCTTTTTCTCAATGGCTTCTCTTAAGCGATCGTGGGAATCGTATTCGAACCGCTTGCCTTTTCTTGCATAGCTGGAAAGTCGAATGAGAATTTCTTCGCGGAATGCTTTTTTCGCATTTTCCGAGATGCCAATTTGCTCTTCAATGGATCGCATAAGCATTTCATCTGGATCCACTTCCTCATCGGTGATAGGATCCGTTAATCTTTTTCCGTTGCAGAAAGCTTCAACGTTATCCAGATAATTATTTAATAGGGTTTTTGCAGATTCCTCGAAGGAATAGACAAAAGCTTTTTGCACTTCTTTCTTGGCGATCTCATCATACTCCCTGCGTGCGATCCCAATCAGGTTCATAAAATGCTCTTTTTCGTCAAGGGTGATGCTTGGATGGGTATCTAGTCCATCTTTTAAGGCACGTAGTACGTTTAATGGGTTAATGCAGGTCATTTCATTTTTTATAAGAGCGCTGGAAATTCGGTTGATAACATAACGAGGATCGATTCCAGACATCCCTTCCTCAGCGAACTCATTCTTTAGCTCACGCAGATCGGAGGTACCGAAGTTTTCCATTTCTTCGCCATCGTACAAACGCATTTTGGTTACAAGGTCTAAACCTTGATTCTTAGATTCCTTCAGCCTTGTTAGAACGCTGAACATGGCCGCAGCTCTGAGGGCATGTGGAGCAATATGAACACTTTTTAAATCACTTTGTGCTACAAGTTTCTCATAGATTCGAACTTCTTCGGACACCTTAAGATTATAAGGAATAGGCATCACTATAATCCGAGAATGAAGAGCTTCATTCTTCTTGTTATTGATAAAAGTTTTATATTCTGTTTCGTTCGTATGGGCGACAACTAATTCATCAGCAGAAATCAAAGCAAATCGACCGGCCTTGAAATTACCTTCTTGCGTTAAAGATAAGAGATTCCATAGGAACTTCTCATCACATTTCAGCATCTCCTGGAACTCCATGAGACCACGGTTCGCTTTATTTAATTCTCCATCAAAACGATAGGCGCGAGGATCGGATTCAGATCCATATTCGGCGATGGTCGAGAAGTCAATACTGCCCGTCAGCTCTGAAATATCTTGTGATTTAGGGTCGGATGGACTAAAGGTACCAATCCCTACGCGATCATCTTCAGAGAAGAGAACGCGCTTGATGGGAACATTGCGAATTTCGCCCCGCCATTCTTCTCGAAGGCGGAATCGGCACATCGGGCAGAGGTTTCCTTCAATCTTGATTCCATATTCCTCTTCAAAGTGTGGTCTGAGACGTTCGGGAATAAGGTGCAACGGATCTTCGTGCATGGGGCATCCATCAATCGCATAGACAGCTCCAGCGTCCGTACGAGTGTATTGCTCCATTCCTCGCTTCAAGAGGTGAACAATGGTAGACTTACCGCCGCTTACAGGTCCCATGAGCAACAATACTCTTTTTCTTACATCAAGACGGCGGGCGGAGGAATGGAAGTAATCCTCTACCAATCTCTCAATAGCATCGTCTAATCCGAACATGGTGTCACTAAAAAATTTATACTTTTTCGAGCCGTTTACTTCTTCCACACCACTGCTCATAATCATATTGTAAATACGAGCGTGGGCCGTTTGGGCAATGGAGGGATTTTGCCTGATCATATCCAAATACTGTTCAAATGTTCCCCTCCATTGCAAGCTGTTCTCCTCGTTATGAAAGTCATTCAGCAAGTTTAAGATCCCCATAGTAAAGCTCCCTTCCTTCGTTATGAAAAATAGTGTTTCTCCTGTCGAACTAAGAAGTAATAGAAATTTACTATCATTCTTGACCAAAAAGAGGAGTTATAATCGTGAATTTTCTCAACTTTTACACATAAGCATGGTTTGTTTTCATGAGGAAGAGGTAAGTCCGGAGAATGGTGAGGAAAAACACAAAAAACCGGAAACTTT
>JBEQAI010000190.1:0-6944 GCA_041640415.1 Ammoniphilus sp.
TTTTCTTTATATATCTAAAAAAGTTGTTATCTATTTAGATTTTGTTTTTGTTTCTGCAGCTTCAGGAGTGCGAGTTTCTTTTGCGGTAGCAATCTCACTCTTGGCTTGCAGAATCTCAAAAAGCTGATCTAAGCGGGAAGTTAATTTTGCCATATCTGCTTTTAAAGATTTGACTTCCTTCGACAGATCACTTTGCTTAAGCTGATCAATGATCTCGTCTTCAATCGTTTGTTCTAACTTGTCGAGTTTGCCCTCAACATTGACGACCATTGCAGCGATATTCGCTACATCTTGTCGAGAAGGCATGTTGGCTTGCTCAAGATATTTCTCAGCAGATTGACGGGCTACATTCTGATATTGAAGGTAGCTATTAAGGCTCTGCCCCATCCACTTGGAGAACTCTTCCTTGTGCATGGCCTCGTCTATCGTCTGACTCCATTGCTCCTCTGCCTTATCATAGAATTGCTTCCATACGGCAAAAGGGTCAAAGGGCATGTGCTGACTCATGGTTTCATCTCCCTTTTCATCTTTTTGCAAATCAATCACTCTTTGAAATATCTGACTTCTTCCCTAAAATAGTCAAACGATTGATCAAAGAGTCTTTGCAAAGGATCCTACTTCCCTTCGATCTCTGTCGAAATTTAGGATTCTATTTGCTTACATTGAAAATTATAGTAAAACGTTGGTAGGAAAACAATTGAAACCCTTCGACAATTCTGTGAAGATAATGAGAAATGTCTATCATAATTTGTCGAATAAACACTGATAGTTTTCACATGCCAATACTTGACAGGTGGGACCACATAGGTGTAAATTACACATAGAAGGAAATTACAAATTTGTAGGTGATGCTCATGTCGGCCAGTAAGGATAAAGAACAACAGGTCCGAGAAGATGAAAAATGGAATATCCCCGGCGGGCCGCCCAAAAACATGATGGTCCCCGTTCTCCTGCTGATACTTAAAGGATGGAATGCTCATGGATATGAGCTGATCCAGCAGCTTGTCAAGTTCGGTTTTCATTCAATAGATCAAGGCAATGTTTATCGAACGCTACGCCAATTGGAAAAGGAAAACATAGTGAAGTCTGAGTGGGATACGACCTCAGGCGGACCTGCTAAGAGAGTATATTCCCTAACCGATGCAGGAACGCAATACTTGGAATCCTGGGCAGAGGCGTTGGGCCAATATCAGAACATGCTGGATCAATTCTTCAATATGTACACTCAATTCTTTATGTCCTTGCCGAGTGTGCCTACCCGAAAAAGTAAAGAAAGCGATGACGATGACTTCGAGTGATTCAGCTTATGCTGTGTCATATAAAAAAAAATGATATTTTAGGAGGATGTAAAAAATGGCAACTGCACAAGCGAAAAAGAATGAATTAACAAATCCGGTAAATGTATTCGACACAATGTGGGATGGATGGTTAAACAGTGTAAAGCTAATGTATGGTTATCAGCGTGAGATGGAAGCTGTTACGATTCAATCTATCGAGCGTCAAAAGGAAATCTGGCAGCAAACAAAAGAAAATCTAGATAAATTAGAATTGGAATTAAATAAATTTGTTGTCGATGTAAAAGCGAATATGCTCGATAACGTTAAGAATGTAAACGGCGAAGCCGTATCTAAAAATGTAGAAGATTGGAGCAAGCGTGCTGAAGAAGTTGTAAACAAGGTTCAACAACTTTACGGTACTCCTGGCAAGGCTAGCAACAGCATGTTCGGAAAATCCTTAGAACAGTTAGAGTCTACTCTACTAAGCTTAATCGAACAACAACAAAAGAATAGAACAGAAGTTCAAGAGCTATTGGAAAACTTTACGGACCAAGTAAAGAAGACAAACAAAGGACTTATGGAGTCTTGGGAAACAAGCCGCACTTCTGCATTTAATATGTTCAAATAATGGATGACTGTCCCGACGGTTGAGAACCAACCGTGAGGGACAGTTTTTTAGTTTTGTTATGAAAATAAAAACTGTATCTGGCATTCCATGTATGTGGGGTCAGATACAGTGTTATGATTAATCTTTTTTTAATACAATCTTTTTAACAAATAGAACAAGAACGAGTAGGAATACTGAGAAAAGAACGATGGTTCCACCAGAAGCCCAGTCCAGGTAGAAGGCTGTAATTAGCCCGCCTAGAACAGCAAATTCAGCTAATATAATGGAGATCCAAAAGGTTTGCTTAAAGCTATGTGAGATCTGCAAGGCAGCAGCTACGGGCAATGTGATTAGAGCAGATACAAGTAAAATTCCAACAATACGCATCGAGATGGCGATAGTTAAGGCTACAAGAACAATGAACACAAGGTTGATCATCCGCCTCTTTATCCCAGAGATTCTTGCGTATTCTTCGTCAAAGGATAGGGCAAAAAGTTCTTTGTAAAGAAAGTAGATGGAAAGTAATACAACGAATCCAACCCCGATAATGGTCCACAGATCGTTTCGCCCTACGGCCACTACGCTTCCGAACAAGTACGAAAAGAGATCAACATTAAAGCCCTTGGCTATGCTTATGAGAACGACGCCTAACCCAATCCCGGTGGATAAAATAATGGGGATGGCGAGCTCTTGATAAAACCGATAGGCTTTTCTAAGCTGTTCTACGAGCAGTGCTCCGATTACAGAAAAAATCATTCCCATATACATCGGACTGATCCCCTGAAAGAGAGTTCCTTTTTTGGATAACAGGATGCCTGCAGCGATTCCTGACAACGTGATATGAGAGAGGGCATCAGCCATGAGCGAGAGCCGTCTAACAACAAGAAATACCCCAATAGCGGGGCAAATAATACCTACTACTAAACCAGCAAAAAGGGCATTGCGCATGAATTCGTATTGAAACATAAGATCAAGCATGGATCGTGACTTCCTCCTAATGACGATGCTCTACCAGATTCATATTAGAGCCGTAGGCAGATTCTAAAACAGCTTTTTGATTGGCTTCAAAGTCACTAGGGCTTCCATGGAAGTGGATTTTCTTATTTAAGCAAGCGACTTTATTTACATGATGGGTCATCATTCCAATGTCATGGGTAACCATCAAAAGAGTTAGGTTGTGTTCTTGATGGAGTTTTCCCAGCAGCTGATAGAATTTATCTACCGACTCGGTGTCCACTCCCACTGTAGGTTCGTCTAATATCAGAAGCTCGGGGCTAGAGACTAGGGCTCTAGCGATAAAAGCTCGCTGTTGCTGGCCTCCTGACAACTTGCCGATATTCCGTTCGGCTAGATCTGATAGGCCAACTTGATCGATAGCTTCTAATATAATCGAACGATGCTCACGGGTAAGCCTTTTAAATAATCCCAGTTTCCCAAATAATCCCATTGAGACCACTTCAAAAACGGTAGCGGGAAAACCGCTGTTAAAACTGTTGGCTTTTTGTGAGACATAGCCTATCTTATGCCACTCCTTAAACGAGCCTAATGGGGTTTCGAACAGCTTTACTTCCCCTTGCTTCGGTTCCATCAGACCTAAGATAATTTTTAGTAAGGTTGATTTACCTGACCCGTTTGGTCCGACTAAGCCGACATAATCCCCTTTTTCGACGATGAAATGTACGCCTTTTAGTACTTCATTTTGGTTATAATGAAAATGGATGTTTTTGCATTCAATAATGGGCTTCATGGACGCCACCTTTTAGTTTGTACTTCCCTATCTAGAGCCATTTTATCATAGGGGAAACGGGTAGTTAAGTCAACTGCCGAAGCTGTAACAGGAATTTTTAAAAATTTGTAGAAATGTATAGATTATTGACTGTCTTTGTCTACTCTATTCGGTTAAGGAGTCTATTATGTTATCTATGGATCGGGCAACGCGAGAACAACTGCTTGCCTTTGCGAATGAATATGTGAATGAAGTCTTTGGCAAATCCGCTAACTATGAAATACTATTCCAAGAAAAAAGAGATGAACTTGTTGAAACTCTCCAGCAGGCCCTTATGTTTGTCCTTGAGGCTATTCAAGATGAAACAATTTCTTTGAGGACGGTTACAGAGTTTGCACAACGCTATGCGGAGCATTTTGTTATTTATTTCCACGATGCAGAAACTCTGATCAGAGATTGCTCAGAGCTTAAACACCGCTTTCTCACGAAGATCATATACCCCTATTCTCTTGAGGGGAGTGAACCTAGGGCCGTTCGGGTCATTAACACCTTCGTTGACGAATATATGATTCGTTTATTTAAAGAGAAGCAGTGGGAACTCGAACGGATGGAGGTGGAGAAGTTTAATGCCATAGGCAATATGGCTTCCGGGATGGCTCATGAATTGCGTAATCCGATTACAAGTATCAAGGGCTTTTTAAAGCTGATTTATGAGATGCATCCCCATCCCGAAGAAATACACAGCTATTACACCATTATGGACGATGAAGTAAAGAGACTTGACTATATATTAGAGAGATTTCTTTCCTTAACCAAACGCAAGAACCTTCAGATGAAAAGAGAGTTTGAAGAAGTTGATCTTTGCCACCTCATTGAACGCTGTGTTTCTCTTTTTGAATTCGAATTCATTCGCTTAGGAATTGAAACCATCGTACAGTTGGAACCTAATGCGACTATCAAAGGAAATTCCAAAGAAATCGAGCAAACCTTTATTAATATTGTGAAAAATGCTTGTGAAGAATTTCAACGGCTGCCGAATCAAAGAGAAAAGCTGTTTCGAATCACGTGCCGGGTGAAAGAGGAGAAGGTGTTGGTCCTGTTTTTTAATAACGGGGCTCCTATTAGCTCGGAAGATGTGAAGCATATTTTCAGTCCGTTTTACTCTACAAAAGAAAATGGGACAGGTTTAGGCCTGGCGATTTGCAAGCAGATTATAGAGGCTCACGGGGGCAAAATTCATATCTATCCTGAGACAGATGGTACGATGGTCGAAGTGAAGCTGCCTCGAACGGGGGATTTTTCATAAAGGTCGGCTAATCGACTACTTTTTGTGGGATTGTGGACTTTAGGTTGGTTAAGGTGGGCAAAAATAGTTATTTTTAAAAGTTTAAGGGACACAGGTTCCGTTATATTGTCAAAAAACAGTTCTTATAACTTTTTTTGAGCATTATCAGCGGATCCAGTGTCCTATTTCCCCTTCTGGCGAAGAAAGGGCGTCCCCTCAAGGACCATACCTGGGGTCACACTTTTTTGTTATGTTTCTTGATAGGACTGATGGATATCCCAAAAGATTTTCACCACAGCACCGCCAATGAGAAGACTTGTACCCAGAAGTCCGGTCCATATGCTTTTTGTTAGAGGAATCTTCACCCATTCGAAGAGACCTGCTAGAAATAAGAGGATAATCATGCCGGCAACCCCAATGCAGTAAAAAGTCGAGGACAGGGTTATGCGCTGGCTAGTATAGGCTACAACGATATAATAAAGGAGAAAGCTTGTAATAAAACCTAGAAGGGTTAAATGCAAATAAGCAATAATGACTTGCCGGCTATCGAACACGGCATAGGATAAGACAGGCCAAGCTCCAATAAGCTCAAACAGAGCTTTTACGCCCAAACTGATAAAGGACAGCCCCAACAACCATCGCAGTGCCTGGTCTCGTTGCTTTAGCCATAAGGGTTTAGCGACATGGATCAGGAATAACGCAATCGCCAGAAATTGCAAAAGAGAACCTATCATTCCAATCCACGCTGCGAGCGGATGGTCAAAAAACCAAAGGGCTGATGATAGATAGGATGGGATTACGCTCACCGCTAGCGTATAAAACAGCCATCTTATTGGGGAAGTAGGTTCGGTAGCCGTCGGATAAGCTAACGAATAGCATAGGCCAAGAATAATGAAAGTGAACCATCCGTTATACTGAAGATGAAGATAATAATAGACAAACAAGTTCGATAGGTCGCTGTCACCTGAGCCGATCACTTGGTTAAGGGCAACTCCCCAAGGGCCCAGAGATGATAACAGATTAAACCAAATGGCAGCTTGGTAAAAGGATGAAGCAAACCAAGGCCAATTTTTGTTTTTATAAGAGATAAATCGATAAGCAAAATAATAGGACAAAAAGGCGTGTAAAGTGGAGAAAGCGATGGAATAAGCTCCATAACCCTGGTAACTAAAAGTAATAAGCATTCCCAGAACAGAAACGTGCAATAAATAGTAATAGATTTTCATCGAGCGTTGGGTCAAGGAATGGGCTGGAAAGCAGTGTCGGACAATCACAACATTTAAGATAAAATACACCCAACCCAAAAAGGCTACGTGAGAATGAGCGTGTACAACATGCATAAATTGAAGTTCAGGCCATACGGGGGTGATCATTTTCCATCTTAAAAGAATGCCAAGAAGGGTGATAATGATAAGATAAAAGTACCCTGAGTAGATCCATTGCCGGGTCATTTGTATGTCCGCCGCCTTTTTGATTAATATATTTGCATGTATAGTTAAAGCATACTCCAACGAAAAGTTCAACTTGTATAGAGTGAGGGTTTTTATGGATATCAGGTTAGAGGATTTGTATTACTGGATCGGCGCCTACCGTGGGCTAGGAGTTGCTGTGGCTTTTATTCTCCCCATTGTCGAAGCCTTCTTCCCTGTTCTTCCTCTTTTTGCTATTGTAACGGGCAATGCTGCCGCCTTTGGTTTATGGAAAGGATTTATTTTTACTTGGCTAGGGGCATGTACGGGCTCTCTTATTACCTTTTGGCTTGTCCGCAAATTGGGCAGAAATTGGACGGAAAAGTGGCTCCATAAATATAAAGGGGTGGAAAAAAGCTCAAGGTGGTTTGAACGTCATGGATTTTCCGTACTTTTTTTGCTTCGCTGCTTTCCTTTTTCCCCGTCCAGCTTCATAAATGTGTTGGCCGGTTTATCCTCGTTGCCTTTTCATACCTATTTTTGGGCAACCATCTTAGGCAAAGCGGTCAGTGTATTTGTCCTGTCCTATCTAGGGGCTGATCTGCCTGACCTTATAAGACAACCCATGAAAATTGGACTG
>JBEQAI010000191.1:0-6942 GCA_041640415.1 Ammoniphilus sp.
TGGATGCTTTTTCTTACTACGTTGGGCACCGAGCAGGGGATCCATGTGGAAGTGTCTAGCTATTGGAAACGACCAGAAGCTTTGCCGATGAATTTCTTAAAATAGAACGAAAGAAACATACAAGGAGGAAGTAGCATGAAGAGTGCTTTAATCGTTTGGGGAGGCTGGGAGGGCCATCAGCCCGATCAAGTGGCGGAAATTTTTCGGTCGGTGCTGGAGAAAGAAGATTTTCAGGTTGAGATGTCGGACACGCTGGAATCGTTTGCTGACGGGGAAAAGCTGACTACCTATGACCTCATTGTTCCGGTTTGGACCATGGGACAAATCGAAAAGAAGTATGTCCGCAATGTCTCTTTAGCCGTACAGGGCGGGGTAGGCTTGGCCGGGTGCCACGGTGGTATGTGTGATACCTTCCGCAACAATGTCGATTGGCAGTTTATGACCGGCGGCAATTGGGTAGCCCATCCCGGGAATGACGGCGTGGAATATATGGTGAATATCAAGCATAGCTCCAGCCCGCTATTGGCTGGCATTGAGGATTTTGCAGTCAAAAGCGAGCAGTATTATTTGCATGTCGACCCAGCTGTGGAAGTGTTGGCCACGACCCGCTTCCCGACCGTTCCAGGACCGCATGCCGCCAATTCTCCAGTGGATATGCCGGTCGTCTGGACGAAGCGCTGGGGAGCAGGAAGAGTATTCTATTGTTCACTCGGACATCAAGCCAATATCGTAGAGATGCCTCCCGTCAAGGAAATTATGCGAAGGGGATTACTATGGTCAGCAGAAGGTAAGGAGATGGCTAAGAAGATCCCTGACCTGGCTGTTTACGAGAGATTTACCGGGATGGGAGATAGTAATTAAAGATCCAGAAATCAGGAGGGAAGAATAATGGCAAGAGTGGCTTTTTTATTAGCCCCTAACTTTGAAGATTCAGAAATGAAAAATCCGTATGATGCAATCCGAGAGGCTGGTCATGAGGCGGTCGTAGTGGGTGTTGAAGGCGGGATTGAAATAAACGGGAAGAAAGGAACGGTTTCTTACACAAGTGATGTAGCGATCAGCGAGATTCAGGCCAGCGATTTCGATGCAGTCATCATTCCCGGAGGATCCGCACCCGAGGCGATACGGGTCAATGATCAAATGGTTCAATTCGTAAAAGACGCCCATGCCCAAGCCAAGCCGATTGCTGGCATTTGCCACGGTCCCCAGGTGATGATCAGCGCGAATATATTAAAAGGGAAAAAGTCTACCTGCTTTATCGGCATCCGCGATGATGTCAAGCTGGCGGGAGCGGAATATGTGGATGAGGAAGTCGTGGTGGATGGAAATATCATTACCTCACGGACCCCTAAAGATGAGCCTGCTTTTATCCAGGAGATATTAAAGCAGTTAGCCTAATAGGCGGCCAGTGGTTCCGAAATAATGAATCGTATGTTCATAATAAAAGAGTAGGGGGAACCCTACTCTTTCTACGTTATGTAGGCTTTTTGTTTCCAAGGTTTAATGAAGTGGATAAATGGCATCTAAATCCTGAAGCAGGCGAGAAACTTAACACTATACAATTAATCTGATGGCTCCAATGGAAGTAAGAACGAGGATGATATGCTGGAAGTGCTTCTGAGGAATCATGGGCAGAATTTTAATACCGACAAGGGCTCCGATCACAATGGCAGGCAGAAACCACATATTAAAAGCAATAGTATCCATCGTAATTAAACCGAGATTTACGCTAAAGGGGACCTTTATCAGGTTAACTAATAGAAAGAACCACGCACCCGTTCCGACAAACTCATTTTTAGGTAAACCTTTTGCCAGAAGATAGATAGCCATCACACTGCCAGCGGCATTTCCTACCATGGTGGCAAAGCCTGCCATGATCCCAATGAACGAACTGAACCACATGGATTCCGGAAGTCTCGAGTTTATTTTATCATCAAGAAACGAATTGGCCACTTGTACAAAAAGCAGAGAAAGAATTAAGATTCCAAGAAGCATCTTGAGTTGGGGACTATCGATTCTCTCAAGAACAAAATATCCGATTACAATGCCGCCCATTACCCAGGGAGCTAAAGACAGAATATATTTCCACACGACGTTCCTCCGGTAATAGACCACAGCAATCAGATCGCCCGCGATAAGCATCGGCAAGATCAGTCCAGACGCTTCTCTCGCAGGAATGATCTGTGTCATCATGACGATACTGAACATCCCTAATGCGGAAATTCCTGTTTTTGAAAAGCCGATTAGCAAGCTGGCAAGAACACCTAGAGATATTTCCAAAACGCCAAACCCTTGCATGCTTTCACTCCTGTCTGGGAAAAACCAAAACTGATTTTCAATATTTTAGAAAAGTGTGTAATTTATTATAACTCCCGACGGGGGGATTGGCAATCCATCCATGTACAGAAAGGTGCTTATGAATCTAGGCGGATGGCAGGAACCAATACATCACTCTTCTCTGTCCTATGCTTCTCGGGTAAACTCCAGTGCACAACTGAAAAAACAAAGACCCTTGTCTGTTCAACGTCGAACAAACAGGGGTCTTATCCTTTAGGGGCAGCCATCTTGGATCCCTTCTCTCTTATTCTTCTGTGGTCTTGCCGAAGCAGCGGGTGCACTCCATATGGATGGTATTCGCGCGTTCCATAAAACGTTCTCCACACTCGATGCATTCTTTCTCGATCATTTTAAAATTCATAGGTTATCCCTCCTGAAGATTGGTTTGGTTTTCCTTGATGTTTTTATTGTATTATAACAGTAACGATGTGTCAATAGATTGTTATATAACTATTTCCATCTAAACTCGTTCAACTAATTCATTCAAAATATGCATGCGAAGTGTTCTAAATTGCGATATGCTATTGGAAAGGGAAGGGCCCATAGTCGTTCGAACGCATGATTAGCATGAAGAGTTTATCCGAAAGCGAGGGATAATGAGTGATTTACCAATTTAAAATAACGCTTAAAGATCTAAAGCCCGCGATATGGAGAAGGTTTCAAGTGGACAGTTCGATTACTTTTGACCAACTCCATAAAACGATTCAAATCGTGATGGGCTGGGAAGATTATCATCTCTATGAATTTGATTTTGGAAAGTACGCTATCACCTTGCCAGATGTTGAATTCCCATCAGAACGGCGTAAGGAGTTTCATGCGAAGAAGGAGCAACTCGTCCGACATTTTCCCAAAGAAGGACAAGCTATCGATTATATCTATGACTACGGGGATTTTTGGGTACACCAATTACTCCTTGAAAAAATCATACCGATGGATGAAAGCAAGGTGTATCCCATTTGCTTGGACGGGAAAAGAAGTGCCCCGCAGGAGGATTGTGGCGGTGTATCTGGCCACCAGCGCATGGTAGAGATTTTATCGCTTCCCGATCATCCTGAATACGAAGAAACGGTTGGCTGGCTTAGAGAAGGCTATGATCCTGAACATTTTGATCAAGCAGAAGTCAATGAAATTCTGAAAGGAAGTGCCTTACTATTAAACCCGAAGAATATTAAAAAACTCCCAGCAATGAAACCGGTAAAGTTAACAGCAGCTAAACTAAAAAAGCACTTGCAGGGCTTGGCCCAATCAGAATTGATTGAGATGATCACGGAGTGCTATAAGCTCAGTAAAGATACCGAACAATACCTAACCGTTAAAGTGCTAGGGGAAGAAGCCATCGCTTCGATTCTAGAGGTATACCGTAAGAAGATCATGGATGAATTTTTTCCAGCACGGGGATTTGGAAAGCTAAGGCTAGCCGAAGCGAAAAAGGCGATCCGGGAGTTTGAGAAAATTACGCAGAGCAAGAGCTACAGCTTGGAGTTAAAAATGTTTTATGTTGAAACGGGTGTAGAATTTACCAATACCTATGGGGACATAGATGAACGATTTTATGAGAGCATGGAAAAAATGTACGAATCCGTAATCGAATCCATTAATAAAGAGGAGACGGATCAACTGTTTCAAGAATATCAACAACGACTATATGCTGTTGTGCAGAATACCCTAGGCATGGGATGGGGCTTCCATGATCAATTAGCTTATTTATATGGGGAATTGAAGTGGATTGAAGGCTGATGATATCAAGAAAAGGACTGCTATTTTTTGCTAAGGCAGTCCTTTAATCCGCTTTGAGAGAAAAGAATACATCAAACAGAGGGATGTTAAATGTTTGCTTAGCGATGAAGGTGTACATTAATTTTGCGATTTTGCTCACGATTTCGAGCCTCTTGCTCCCATTCCAATAATAACTCTAATCTCGTTATGGTAACACCGACCATTGACTTGTATCATCGTATCAGGTATAGTGTAAGAAGTTAATAAATGTATAATTCCAATGTGAGATTCACATATTACAAAGGGTTATCACTTCATTGATGATCGCTCTTTATAATATGTGAATTTTTTTTGTTTATAAAATAACATATTTAAATAAACTTTGGAGGTTATCTACATGCAAAAAGGTACAGTGAAATGGTTTAATGCAGAAAAAGGGTTCGGTTTTATTGAGAGGGAAAATGGAGGCGACGTTTTTGTACACTTCAGCGCCATTACTGGAGATGGGTTCAAGTCTTTGGAAGAAGGACAACAAGTACAATTTGAAGTTGTCCAAGGCCAACGTGGTGACCAAGCTTCAAACGTAGCTAAGCTATAACCTTCATTAGAAGTCTCCCCTATGTAAGGATTTTATATTCATAGGGGAATTCCCTCTGTTTGGTTGACCCTCTTCTCAACCTTCGTTAATATCACTTCCAATTACTTTCCTAAATGACTTATATGATTTGAAATTTCGATTCACACTGGCACGGTCATCGGAGCCGTAAGGATGAAAGAGAGGTAGGGCTTTCGTTGTTTTGAATTTTTAAAAAATGGTACAATGGTGGTTAAAACAGCTTTATTAATTAATATTTTGAACTTTTATTTGACGTCCTGCAAGTCGAAGATCTGAATTCATTATTGCGTAAGGATTGTTTATGCCGAGGCATTGCCAATGGTATTAGTTATTTGAATAGGAACATTATATTACGGCATTATTCTTGCAGTCTCGGCGACGAGACATGGCTTGTGATAATGTCTTTTTCTTTTCCTGGTTTTTGACTCAGAGTCCGATTTCCTCAGCGCATAGCTTGAAAACTATGCCATTTTTTCTTATTTTTTAAAGTACAGCCCGGTAATCAATTCAAGTTATACCACTCATTCCCAAGCATATATTAGATTAAATAATCATCCTTTAGCTCCACAAGGGGAGTGGAATCCATAGAAGCGATCATCCTTGCTGCCGGCTATTCTAGCAGGGCTCATGATTTTAAAATGACCCTCAAACTAGGGTCTAAGACCGTATTGGAGCATACCGTATCTAAATTTGACGGCCTATGCAAAAAGGTAATCATTGTGAGTGGATTTCAGGCGGAACGAATCCACGAAGCCGCGTCCGCAATGCAACAGTCGAACCAATATAGCATGGATATCGTCTGTGTGTTTAATCCAAGCTTTGACCAGGGGATGTTTAGTTCCGTTCAGCGAGGGTGCAGGGAAGTGGGAACCTCCCCATTCTTTATTACACCTGGCGATTGTCCGCTTGTCGAAAAGGAGACGATTCGCAAGCTAGCAAGAGAGAAGGGAGAGGTTGTGGTTCCGAGCTACCAGTTCAGAGGCGGTCATCCGATTAAAGTAACAGGTGAGCTTAAGAAACGGATAATCGAAGCCCAGGCTGGCAGTCATCTGCGAAAGATTCTACAAGACTATGAAAAAACCTACCTAAATGTAGCGGATCCGGGTGTCCTTATAGATCTGGATACTCCCGAAGATTTTAAAATTGCCTTCGACTATTGCAAACTACCATAAGGAGTGCTGCCTTCATGCTTCCTAAGGATATTAGTATCTCGGTGAAGAAAAAAGATCACGATGGAAAAATTTCAGGTCAGCTTCCTTACATCAGCGATGTGAAAGTAGATTCGATGCTTTATGGGATCTTGTACCGTTCGCCAATCGCCTATGGGAAAGTCCGATCCATCCAGCTTCCGCCCTTGCCAGAAGGGTATGCCAAGATTGGAGCAGAGCACATCCCTGGGGCTAACTTTGTCAAAATGATACATAAGGATCAGCCGATTTTTGCTGATGAGTGGGTCAACTATATCGGTGAACCTATGTTCATGCTCGTAGGCCCCAAGGTAGACGTTCTTCATCAATTAATAGAGAAAGTGCAAGTCCATATAGATGAACATCCCGCTATCTATACTTTAGAAGAGGCAATCCAACAAAAGGATCAAACTGGCGTCTTTGCCCAGCATGAATTTGGGGAAAGTCTGCAAGTGATCCAAGCTATCGAGCAAAGGGCTCACCAGATTATCGAAGAAGAGTACAAGACCGGATACCAAGAACATGTCTATTTAGAACCACAAGGGATGCTTGGAATTTACAAGGAAGATGAAATTACAGTAGAAGGTTCGATGCAATGCCTTTATTATGTGAAAAATGCGGTCGTGAGTGCCTTGGCTTGTGAGGATGATAAAATCAGGGTGATTCAAAGTCCGACGGGTGGCGGCTTTGGCGGGAAGGAAGATTTTCCTTCCATGATGGCGTGCCATGTGGCCATTGCAGCGAAGGTGGTCCAGAAACCGGTCATGCTCCTGTTTGAGCGGGCAGAGGATATGGAAGTGACGACCAAAAGACATCCAGCGAAATTTAAATATCGGACCGCGGTAGACAAACTAGGAAATATCCTCTGTATGAATGTCGAGGTTTATCTGGACAGCGGGGCCAATGCGGGCTTGAGCCCTGTCGTCTTGCAGCGGGCGTTATTAAACAGTGCAGGGGTTTATAACATTCCGCATTTTCATGCGAAAGGCTATGCGCTCAAAACCCATACCGTGCCGAATGGAGCGTTTCGAGGCTTTGGCGCACCTCAGAGCTTCGCGGGAATCGAGAGCCATCTAGGACACCTAA
>JBEQAI010000192.1:0-6807 GCA_041640415.1 Ammoniphilus sp.
ATAAGGAGGATAACTCAAAGAGGTTTATACTTTCTGTAAATAAGCCTCCAGTATGGAGGCTCTTCCTATATAATTTCTTTATTAGGGATGGATTTCATTTTCAATCTTTGGTATTCCAGGATTCGTTCGTCAATTACTTGACTAATTTCTACCACCATCTGATGGGTAAAAGACCCGGTCTTAGCAGATGCTGCATACATAAGTTCTCTAAGGCGATCGATTTCTGCTTGAAGACTTTCCAACGTTGCCATTCTCCTGTCCCATCTTTTTCGGTACATTTTTCATCTCTCCCCAGAGATCCATATGTAATATTACCTAATATCATACAAGGAAAAAAGCCCTAGTTCAAATCAAATTATTCGTCATTATTCAACAAGCTTCTACAGAGTTCTTCGTGGTATCTCGTGCTCCTTTTCATGTATAATTCGAAATAAGCAGTAGATCTATTTACAGCATGATCTACTACTTTTGTTTTTAGTCTAATTTGTTCCCTAAGTAGTGGTGTAATCTTAAAGCTAATTGCAGATTCATAAATTGTTCAGCGTCCGTTAGTTCAATCGAGAGAATTTCTTGGATTCGCTTGAGCCGGTAGTTTAAAGTATTGGTATGGATATGAAGAGATTCGGCTGCTTCCTTTGAATTTTGATTATGTTCCAAATAAACGAGCAGGGTTGGGAGCAATTCTCTTTTCCGTTGAGCCTCGTACTCCAATAAAGGACCTAGAGTTTCTTGAATAAAATCCATTAATTCGTCCTCTGAGTTTTGCAGGAGCAGCCGTTGTACTCCTAGTTCCGAATAACTAATTACATTCTTGTTTAAGTTGTAGGTACGTAATAACTGCAAGCCTCTCTGGGCCTCCTGGGCTGATTTGCCTACTTGAACTAACCCTTGTTTCGCTCTTCCCAGGGCAATTAAAACAGTCGGCTTCTCGTTTCTCTTCAAGACTTCCTGCTGAAACTGGTGTGCGAGTTCCATAATTTGCCGAGTATGGTAACTTTCCGACCTATGCTTAGAAAAAGACAATAGCAGAATAATCTGCTCATGCTTGGTTACGACCATACTGTGCGGATAGCTCTCAAGAAAGATGCGGTTGGCGAGCTCGATCAGGTGACGCCTCATATCGATAAGAAAGGGTTGAATTTGGATTACTGTCACCAGATAGTGCCGGTTAGGATCAAGATCCAAAAGCTTAGCTTGCTGAATTAAGGACTCGTCTACTTTTCCAGTAAATAATCCCTCGATAAACTCCCCTTTTAATCGTTGTTGTGTTTCAAATATCTGCTGACTCTTCATCAGCTCCAAAGAAATCACCGTACATGCATGCTCCAAAGCAGATATATCGACTTCGTTTATCGGCTCAACGGATAAGACAACTAAAAATCCAAGAAAGTTCATCTTAGAACCCAGAGGTAAGCTTACCATGTGATGGAGAAGGCCGTTTATCTCCACATCTTGAAGCTTATAAGCAGGCTCAGGCTCTTGCAAATCTGAGGCTGCAAAAACAAATCCTTTTATTTGGGTAACGTCCGTTTCTGATAATGGGTCAAGGCTGGATAACTCAATGAGATCTCCCCATTCATTAAACAAAAATATTTGATCCCCAAAGATGGTATTGAGATAGTGAAGGATAGATGACAAGCCTTCTCCCCGTAAGACTAGATTAGCCAAGTGTCCATGGATGGCAACGGAACGCGAAAGCATTTCGTTCTGTTTGGTTATGGTATAGTTTGAATTCTCTAATTGACGAACCGTTTGCTGCTTCTCCTTGTAAAGCCTCGCTTTTTCAATCGCTACTGCGGCTTGATGAGAGATGGCTTTCACTAATTTAATATCATCAAGGGAAAAATGCAGATCAGGTCGAAAAGAGTCTAGCGTAATCACTCCGATACAGTCGCCTTTGCTCATGATAGGGGCACAAATGGCTGACTGCGGATAGATGGGAATGGATGATTCCATCAAATTCAAGTTTTGAGGGGCAAGAGTGGAGGTTGTTCTCGCGACTTCCTCCGGGTTCTCAAAAATAAGACACTGTCGAGCTGAAAAAGCAAGACCTGTCATGGATTCTCCGGGCTTTAGTCTTACCTGCTCCACAATCTTGGAATCAAACCCTTGTGTAGATTTAGCAACTAAACAATCCTGTATCGGATCATAAAGAAACAGGACACCTCCATCTGCCGCATCTACAACAGAAACGGTTACTTGCATGATGGAATCCATAATCGTGTCAATGTCTAATGAGCTGTTCAGTACATTGGATACTTCAATTAAAGACTGCAGCTGCCTATGGCTAAGTGCTTCACTCATAAATAAAATCAACCCTAATCCAAATAGATTAGGGTTATTTTATCGTATATTAATTTGCAGAAGCAACTGCAGCTTTCGCATCTTCCTCATGTAGGTAGTTCACAGCTGCCGTGATTAACACTTTCGCCGCAGTGAGCATGGCTTGTTCATCAATATCAAATTTAGGATGATGATGAGGATATGTTGCCCCTTTATCCGGATTGCCGGCACCTGTGAAAAAGAAGGTGCCTGGCACCTTTTGTAAATAATAGGCAAAATCTTCTCCGCCCATAATCGGTTCCATTTCTTTCACATGCTCGGCAGGCACTACTTGCGCAGCGCTTCTGGCAAGCAATGCCGTTTCTTCCGGATGATTGCATACAGCCGGATAACCCTTATCGTAAACAAAAGTATACTGGGCGCCGGCACCTTCACATGTTGTTTTAATTACTCTTTCCATCTCATCTATAATCAGGTCTTGAACCTCCGGATCAAAGGTTCGAACGGTTCCAATAATACTTGCCGAATCCGCAATAACGTTAAAAGCATCTCCAGCATGGAAAGAAGCTACGGTTAATACCGCAGGCTTCAGAGGGTTTATGCGGCGGCTGATAATCTGTTGAAGGTTCTGTACCAATGCAGTACCCACAACAATCGAATCAATTGTCTCATGAGGAGCAGCGCCATGACCACCTCTTCCCTTAATCTCAATGGTGAATTTATCGGCAGCAGCCATAATAGGTCCGGTTCGATAACCAATTTCACCCACGGGATGAGAGGACCATAAGTGAGTACCAAAAATAGCATCAACACCATCTAAACATCCATCTTCAATCATAGGAAGAGCGCCGCCAGGTGCAATTTCTTCTGCAAACTGGTGAATCAAGACAACATTCCCATGAAGCTCTTCCTTGTTTTCGACAAGGACTTTGGCTACAGCAAGCAGAGTGGCTGTATGAGCATCATGTCCGCAAGCATGCATCACCCCAGTAACTTGGGATTTATAATCTACATCTTTTTCGTCTTGAATGGCTAGTGCGTCAAAGTCGGCGCGGATCCCTACGGTTTTCCCCGGCTTCCCTCCGCGAATAATGCCGACAACACCTCTACCTCCAACACCGGTACGAACTTTAACTCCTAATTGAGTGAGATATTCTGCAATCGTTGCAGGTGTTTTTTCTTCCATAAAAGATAATTCAGGATTCATATGAAAATGTCGACGCCATTGAACCATTTCAGGAAACAACTCGGATAGGCGACGATACATGGATTCAAACATCATTTTTATTCCTCCCAACCGTATTTACAGAATAATTATACATTGAATTAATATGAGGTCTATGTGATCTACAACAAAAAATAAGTAATGCTTTTGGTCTAATCTACAAAAACTATGAAGAACCATTGTCTTTTGTTTAAACACACAAAAAATCTGTTCATTTTTTCAGATTACTGCACATAGCATCTTAACCTGATATGACTATAATTATAAACAAGTTTGAAAATTTGAAAACATAAAAAAAGGGGGAGCGCATATGTCCTTGGCGAAAAAACAAGACATGCCACCAGTGAATCAAAAGACAAAAGCACCGGCAAAAAGCACTTTGCTCAACCGGATGCTGGATGTTGTAGAACGAGTCGGAAACAAGCTTCCTGACCCAGTTACCTTATTTATTATCTTTGCCATTATTGTTGTTATTGCTTCTCATTTTGCAGCATCAGCGGGAGTAGAAGTCACTCATCCTTCCACAGGAGATTCCGTAAAAGCCGTTAGTTTGTTAACAGCGGAAGGGCTTCAAAACATTATGACGAAAATGGTGAAGAACTTTGCCGAGTTTCCACCTCTAGGACTAGTACTTGTTACCATGATTGGGGTTGGACTTGCAGAAGGAGTTGGACTCATCTCAGCCTTACTCAAAAAGGTCGTATTGGGCGCTCCTAAATCCATGATCACCGTATCTATCGTTATTGCGGGTATCTTGGCTAATATGGCGGGAGATGCTGGATTTATCGTATTACCTCCTATTGCAGCCCTCGTGTTTATGAGTGTAGGAAGACATCCGATCGCAGGGATGGTAGCGGCCTATGCAGCGGTAGCAGGCGGATTTAGTGCGAATCTGATCGTAAACATGCTCGATGCGTTATTGGCTGGATTTACCCAGGGAGCAGCACAGATTGTTGACCCGAACTTTATTGCTAACCCGGCCATGAACTGGTATTTCTTAGCGGCTTCGGCGTTTATCATCGTACCTTTAGCTATCTGGATTACCGATAAAGTAGTTGAGCCAAGACTTCCTGAATACACGGGTCCAAAGATGAAGATGGACAAACTGTCCGATGCTGAAAACCGAGGATTGAAGTGGGCAGGAGCGGCTGCACTTGTGTTTATCTCTCTAATTGCTCTATTAATTGTACCAAGTGACGCACCACTTCGCGGCGAAAACGGAGCGATTATTATCTCTCCCTTCATGAGCTCGCTGGTTCCGATTATTATGGGATTATTCTTATTCCCCGCCATCGCTTATGGGATTGTAACCAAGGGTATCCGTTCCGATAAAGATGTCGCGGATGGTATGGCCAAGGCGATGAGCGCGATGGGAATGTATATCATCCTAGCTTTCTTCGCCGCTCAATTTATTGCCTATTTTAACTGGAGTAACCTTGGCGTCATCATGGCTATTTCCGGAGCTGATTTCTTAAAGGGAATTGGATTGACAGGCTTGCCGTTGCTTGTTGGATTTATTATCATTAGTGCCGGATTGAATTTGTTTATCGGAAGTGCTTCGGCAAAGTGGGCGATCCTTGGACCGGTGTTTGTTCCCATGTTCATGCTCCTAGGTTATGATCCAGCCTTTACACAATTGGCATACCGCATAGGGGACTCTATTACCAATCCAATTACACCGATGTTCGCTTATTTTGCCATCCTATTAGCCCTGGCAAAAACATACGACAAAAACATGGGATTAGGCTCGTTAATTGCGGTTATGCTTCCATATACCTTGATTTTCGGGGCAGCTTGGATTTTATTCTTCATCATTTGGTTTTTCCTTGGCTTGCCGCTTGGACCAGGTTCCGGCATTTATTTGCCATAAGGTGATAGGAGATAGAGAGAGTTAGAAAATTGGAGGTGGAGAGGTTGAACGTTTTTTCTAAAGAGAGATTACTAAAAGATGTAATGCAATGCTCCAAAATAGAAGGTATCGATCCTTTGGACGTAGCGGAGCGATTATCAAAAATGGCAGCCATTGGAGTGACCCCGGAAGGCGGAATTACACGGTACCCTTATACGAAGGAAGAAAGAGAAGTAAAAGAAGTCTTTAGAGACTGGATGGAGTCCATTGGGCTTGAGGTACATGTTGATCCAATAGGCAACTTGTTTGGACGATTGATAGGTGAAAACCCTGAGCTTCCCGTGGTGATGACCGGTTCACACCTGGATACAGTCCCAAATGGTGGGGCATTTGATGGAGCCCTTGGGTGCTTGAGCAGTCTAATGGCAATTGAAGCCATCATTAAGCAAGGTTTGAAGCCGCAGCGTACGATCGAATTAGCTGTATTTGTGGATGAAGAGGGCGCACGATTCAAAAATGGAATATTCGGTAGCCGAGCTATGATGGGAGAGGTTACAGCGGAGCAATTAAACAACTTTTCTGATGCTGATGGCGTAACCCTTGAAGAGGCTATGAAAGAACAAGGATATTTACCTGGACAAATCCTCTTGGGGAAACGTCGAGCTGAAGACATCTTTGCCTTCTTAGAGCTTCATATTGAACAGGGAAAAATACTCGAAAACGAAGAAAAAAACATCGGGATCGTAAACGGAATAGCGGGACCTTCCTGGAGAACCTTTACCTTCCTTGGAAACACCGACCACGCGGGGAACACCCCTATGCATATGAGAAAAGATACAGTAACAGCTGCAGCTGAATTCATACTCGGTGTGGAAAAGCTTCCCCGGACGTTCAGTCCGACCGCTGTCGCTACCGTAGGAAAAATGAATGTATTCCCGAATGGAACAAATATCATTGCGGGAAAAACCGAAGTCGTTGTTGATGCTAGAGACATACATGTTGACAAGAGGGATGAATTGCTTGAGGCGATCACCCAACTCGCTTATGAAATTGCCCAAGCACGAGAGTTAGAAGTCAAGGTAGAAAGTGGCATATCCATTCCACCAGTGATGGTGCCCGACTCGATTCAAAGCATGATTGCTCAAGCAGCAGAGCGCCATGGACTATCTACTCGAACGTTGCCCAGCGGCGCAGGTCATGATGCTATGATTCTTGGCAAGTATGTTCCCTCAGGCATGATTTTTGTGCCAAGCCATAAAGGGAAAAGTCATTCTCCGGAAGAGTGGACTTCCTTGCCAGATTGCGTAAATGGAATTTTAGTGCTGAAAGAGGTCTTGTTTGAGTTAGCGAATCAAAATTAAATTCAACAGGTGAAAAACCGATCCTCCCTAATATGGATCGGTTTTTCTTATAGTTAACTTTAAAACTCCCTTTCCACTATACAAAATCT
>JBEQAI010000193.1:0-6803 GCA_041640415.1 Ammoniphilus sp.
ACTTCGTATTAGGCATGAGGCTGCATTCCATTATCATTGCCTCTGTTCTCGGGGTGCCTTTTGTTGGAGTTTCCTACGACCCCAAGATTGATCGTTTCATTGAACGGGTCCAGATGGATTCAGCCGGCTCCATCCAAACCATTACTTATGACTCTTTAAGCCAAACCGTAAACCAAAACCTGGAGAATCTCTCGGATGTAAAGGAACGCTTAGCCAGGTCGGTGAATGAATTAATCCAGCAAGCAGACCAGAGCAGTCATTTAGCCATTCAACTGATGGAAGAAAGAACCTAAGGGAATTGTCGTTTTGATTCTAGTTTTGTCAGCTTAGCACTTGTTTTGTAGTGTCGGAAGGGAATCCCTCCAGGAACGAAGAAACCTCCTATAAACGATTACGTTTATAGGAGGTTTTTTCCATGAAAGCGATCCATCAGGCGAATGAGGAACTGCTTCATCTTCTATTTGATTGGAAAATCAGAGAAGGACACATGATTCGTTTTTCCATTGAACAGCAAGACGGAAGGTGGGTGCTTTCCTTTTTCTCCGTAGACCATAATGAAAGCTCCCCCCATGTATTGGCGTCCTTTAAAGGAAAAAATCACGATGAGCTGAAAAAGTGGGCATTAGATTGCCTCGTTACTTATCAGATGAACGAGTTGATCGAATGTTAAGCTTGCTCCCAAACTTTTCAAACAAATCTTTTACCGTCTCCTCCTTCAGTACTACAAGCATCCCAAAATACACCACAGCTGCAACCACGATAAGGATCGGCACCTGAAGAATGCCCAACCCCGCTGTTGGGCTTCTCAACGCCCAGATGCCTAACAGCATAAGTGCACCAGAAACCATCCCTTTCCCGATCGAGAGGAAAAAGGAAGAAGGAAAGAGCTTGCCTATTTTCCTTCTCAGCAACCAGCCTTGCAATAAGAGATTGAAAAAGGAGGCCAATGAAAAGGCTAACGCGATCCCGCCGTGATCCAGAGGAGGAATAAGCAGCCAACTCATCCCGATATAAAACACGATACTGATTCCGGCCACTACAACCGGAATCTTTGTATTTTCTAGGGCATAGAACACGCGGGTGAACAAGTCTCTTCCCATCCAGCCTAAGATCCCAATCCCATAGAAAATCGTAGCCCAAGCCGTTAGTTCCACGTCTTGCTGTGTAAAGGTAGCTTTGTGAGCGTAAAAGAAACGAACAATTTCTTCGGAAAGCAGCACGAGTCCAATGGTGGTGGGCAGCAAAACATGATATTGATATAAGAAACCTTTTTCCATGATTGATTTCATCTGGTCCAGCTGGTTTTTCTTTACATACTCTGCAAGAAGGGGAAAAAGAGGTACCACCAAAGCACCAGAAAAAATGGCGATAGGCAATTGAACGATGCTGTTAGCTAGAACCAGAGAGGAAAGCTTTTTATCCCCCAGTCCCGAAACAAGAAAGCGTTCAATGAACACATAAAGCTGAGAGATCACCATGCCTGCAAGAATAGGCAAGAAACGATCCCCCATGATCCTCATGTGTTCATCCTTCAACAATCGCAGGTTCCAAGAAAGATGGTAGCCCCTTTTCTTGAGCGGAATAACCAAATAAACAGCAAACACGATGAAACCAATCGTAGTCCCCCAGGCCACCCCTGTCATCCCGATGAAAGGCGCTAACGTATAGAGGGACAGGATGACAAACACACCTGAAATCACCGTCCCCATGGCTGGGGAAAAAAACTCATGGTGAGCATTGAGTACACTTGAAAAAACAGAGACCAGGCCGATGAACAGCAACGAAGGCATCATGATTCTCAAGAGCTCTGCTGTATACAGTTGCTTCTCAGGATCAAAGTCGCGAGCGAGGAGAGAAACCATCTCTTCAGCCCAAAGCATTCCAACCGCCGTTAGGACCAAAAACAAGAGGAAAACCGCACTCATAACCTTCTGGAATAATTCATTTCTGCGGGCCTGATTTTCCTCTCCCATCATACCTTTAAATATAGGGATAAGAACGGCATTAATGGCTCCCGGGATGACTAAAAACATGGTGAGTGGGATCGTGAAAGCCATGAAATACGCATCCGTTTCCATTCCTAATCCAAATTCATTGGTAATAAAAACATTGCGCAAAAAGCCAATAAGCCGTCCCAAAATGGTAACGGCTAATAAAACGAGCGTCGCCTTAAAGAAACTAGCCATTGGATTCCTCCAGTAAATGTTCATACAATCGGGCGGTATTCCTCAGCATAGTATCAAGAGAAAACGACTCCCGTACCCGACGAAGTGCTTCCTCCGCTAAATTCTCGGCAAATGCAGGGTTATTCATAACCTCTATTACTTTATCTGCCAAGTCTCGAGAAGAGCCTTGCTCGAACATGAGCCCGTTCTCACGATCTTGGGTAAAATCTAGAATCCCCCCTACGCCTGTGACAACAACAGGAACAAAAGCTGCCATCGCTTCTAAGATATTAAGCCCCAATCCTTCGGAGTGGGATGCACTGACTAAGCAATCAAAGCTATGCAGACAATTAGCGATGTCCTTGCGAAAGCCTGCGAAGTGGACATGTGAACCTAGATTCTGCTGTTCCACGAGTGCTTTTAGTGCTCCTTCTTCTGGACCCGCCCCTACAACAACTAAATGAGCATCTGGATTTGCTTCTAAGATGAGCGGCATCGCTGCGATTGCATCCTCGATTCCTTTGATTTTCACTAGCCTTGAAACGATCCCAATACAATAGCTTCCTTCGGATAAGCCTAGCTCTTGTCTTAGTACGGGACTGCCTTGAGCGAAATAATCTACATCTATTCCATGGTGAACGACACTGATTTTCTCCGCCGAAACTCCATCTTCTTCAAGTGAACGGGCAATAGAAGAGGAAACGGCAATAAAATGATCACTGATCGTTCTTGTCCACTTCTCCATCCTCGATGCAAAGAAGTAAGCCAGCTGATTCGTATAGTCGAAGCGCAGAAGGCTATGAACCGTAGTAACCAACGGAATATCGCTAACCTTCCTGGCCGCTAATCGTCCAAAAAAATTGGCTTTCACGCCGTGGGTATGTATTATATGAGGGCGGTCACGCATAAAGGCATCTCTTAAACCCGTGAGCAACCGGAAATCAAAGCGGTCAAAGGTCAGGACCTCAACCTCAATTCCACGCCTGCGGAGCTCTTTTGAGAATGCTGATTCATAGAAGCAGATAACCTTGCCCTTGAATCCATAGTTCGGCAGTAGGCTGAGAAGTTGAAGGATATGCTGCTCCGCTCCCCCGTACTCGCCTCCACCGATCACGTGGATAACCGTTCTGTTATGATCCATCGTTTCTTTTCACATCCTGACGGCACACCAATTAAAAAATGAGTAAATTAATTTTATCTCAGATCACCCTTCCTGTGCAATCATTATACTTGATTTTTATAATCGCATGTGCGGTAATAGTAGGGGTATAAAAATTGCGTTTTAAGCTAGGAGGTTCCTGCCCCATGATTGCCAAGGGCCAATCCATGATATTTAATCGCTTTTCTTGGTTATCTCTGCTTTTATTTTTTCCCATCCTCGACTATATGTTACGAAACATCCTTCCCATTCCGGTTATCTCGTCTCTATGGGACGAGGCTGTTCTGATTATTCTCCTGCTTATATGCGGATGGAGAATCATTGAGACCAACCGGAAGCTTCCAGATTTGAAGGTACCGCTCTTAGCCTTCCTTGTTCTAGGACTAGCTTTTTGGGTATCGGACATGAAGAATTTTTTCATTAATATTGAAGGGTTCCGTGCGGTCTATCAATATATGGTTGCCTTTTTAATCGGATTTTACTTTCTCCATGATCGTGATGAGGTGCTCAAGGTTCTCCGAATGTTATTGATCGTCGCTACCCTCGTGGCCCTTTACGGATTGCTCCAAGTGATTCTTAGAGTGGAGACTCCCAGCACATGGGTGGACGCTAGCGAGAACATTACGACTCGAGCGTTTTCCATTGTCCAAAGCCCGAACATTCTGGGAAGCTATATGGCCCTAATGAGTCCGATTGCGTTAGGCTACGCCCTCACCAAACAAGGTAAGGCGAGAATGTTTTGGATCTTGGTTGGCCTCATGATGATCAGCGTCCTCTTTTTCACGTATTCCCGAGGAGCCTGGTTAGCTTTTGCAGGAGCCATTGGATTCGTCAGCTTGCTCTTTAACCGCAAACTTCTGATTGTACTACTCGTAGCTAGCATTTTAGCTGCTTTATTCGTACCGCCGGTTACATCTCGGATTTCAAATTTATTCAGTGATGAATACATTGAAAAAAGCTCGCAAGATGGTCGCATAGGCCGCTGGTTGGGTGCCTACGATATGATGAGAGTATCACCAGCCTACGGGCTAGGCTTAGGACACTATGGCGGAGCTGTAGGAGACCGCCACTTCGGCACGATCTATGTCGACAGCTATTACTTTAAGACCCTTGCAGAAATGGGACTTGTGGGGCTTGGCTTATACTTTTGGCTCATGGGTTCTATCATTAAAAATGGTTATTCCATATGGCGAAGGCAAAAGGACCGATCGAGCTTCTATCTCTATCTAGGTGTTTTTGCTGGGGTGATCGCCGTCATCCTGCATAATGCGGTTGAAAATATATTTGAGGTCCCCTTTATGAACACCTACTTCTGGCTTCTCGTAGGAATGATGCTTGCTTTCCCCTATCTTCGGGACAAGCAGGGCGATAGAGAGGAGTGGAAGCATGAATAATGTTTTTTTGCTGCTGTACTGTATTTACCTTTACTTTTTCAATCGATTGCTTGTAGTACCCGCATTAGCGGAGTATTCCTATTACGGTCTGCTTTTTGTTCCTTTTTCGTTGTTTCTCTTTTGGCTCGTTCCAGCAAATGAGCGTAAGCAAGCCATTGTCTTTACATTCCTGTTCCTTATGCTCGACCATTCAGTGGAAAATGCCTACCGTAAGCTTGCGCTGATGCCCTTCGTCTTATCGGTCATATTTATCGGACTTTTCCTTTATCCGATCGGGCGTTGGTACGGTAAGGTTCGAGCTAACGCTTTTACACTTGCTTTAGCTGTAGCTGTCGTGTTTAATGTTGCTTTTCCTCATAACATGATTCAGATGCTTCCCTATTTTTATAAGCAGTGGAACTCCAATCAGCTCTATATCGGAGACATGACCTCTTACTTCTCCATCATTGCCCGAGATATTAATGGCGATGGCAAGGACGAGATCATTACTTTAGGAAATGCAGAAGAGGTGAAAGCAACCCTCAACCCTGAAAAGCCTAGGATGCCGACGTTTATACTAGAAGAGGAGCCCCTTTCTCTTTATGTTTACCAATGGACAGATGGTGAAATGACTAGAATTCCACCTCAAGAGTTAGATCGTGATCGCATTCTATCCTTACTGCCTAGGGAGTACATTGGCTTCCCTTACTATACATTGAATGAGAGATTGGAATTGGAGCCCTTGATCCAGCGTCAGCCGCTTGCAGAAGGCATGCTGCAGTTTGGGACAGCCCCTTATCGTGCGCTCTTATTGAATGTTGAAAATATTGAGCGTGAACTAGAAAAGAACAACGGAGCTTACGATACACGCGAACAGCTTGGGAACCAATTTTACGAGGTTACTTTAAAGAATGGGTTCTTGAGCGGAAGATACGGGGAAACGGCATTTGAAGTCGCCTCCCCCGCTACCAAGATCATAGGAGCCATTCAGCTAGGAGATGGACACGAAGGATTACTTGTCCTAGGAGCAGATGTTCACCTCTTGCAATTGATCGATGGAGAGCTACGCGTAACTCATGAGCTCACAAGGAAAATGCATCAAGGCTTGGCTCAAAGCGAGTTCAAGGTCATTGATCTGAATCATGACGGCAAGGATGAATTGATGCTTAAGCATCCATACTCAACCCTGTTATCTCCACAACCTGATGGATCCTGGAAGATCTTATGGAGTACGGAGGAACGCAGCTTCCGCTTCGAGGATTTTGTTTCTGCAGAACAAAGCCATGAGTTTGTGGGACTAAGCAAAAGTGCTGTACGCGCGAAGGACACGCGCTACCTAACCGGATTCCAGTACACAGAAGAAGGACTAAAGCAAACCTGGAAAATATTCTTGACCATGAATAACGCGATCTACGCTGATGTGAATGGTGACGGCAAAAAAGAACTAGTGACCTCCATCCAAGGAACCCACAAAATCTTTGTTTGGAATAGACACTCGATTCCTGTCTATCCGATCTTAATTGGACTGACTGTTGCTCTCTTGATTTATCTTGTAGGAAGGAGGGTTCGCCTTGGCAAGAATAGCGCTTAAAGGAGTTCCGTTGGTTTTGTCTGTGCTCCTGCTCCTTACTGGGTGTACGATTCCCTCGAGCAAAACTGTTTTTTCGCTTACAGAGCAACAGGCTCCTAATGTGGCGACCCTGGATGCCCGAAGCTTGCTTCAAGAAGCGGTGAAGATGACCACGGAAGGGCACCCTGATGATAAGAAACGCTCCAATTCCGAGTTTTGGTATAACGGCTATATTCGGAACAGTATCGGAGACCGCAAAACAACCAGCATGTACGAAGGCATCCTCATTCGCCCCTCGCAAGCGTATCTAGTGAATGGTAGAATGGCAGGCATTCCTTTTAGTTACTATCGCTGGGAAGACCATTATTATCTTAAAAAGGGGGATGTGTGGTTCCGGGCTTCCAAGGATCAGGTTCTTCCCTATGACCCCTTCAATGGCTTCCTAGATTGGCTGCCACTGATGGAGAATGCTCAAAAGTTGCCTGATGATGCAGTCTTGAATATCCCGACAGATGTTATCGAAGTCAAAATTAGCG
>JBEQAI010000194.1:0-6789 GCA_041640415.1 Ammoniphilus sp.
CATCCTTGACGAGAACCTCAACGATGGTTCCCTTTATCCCCGCTTCGATTTCATTAAATAATTTCATCGCTTCTAATACACATACAATCGAGTCGGTCTGGACCTGCTGACCCACCTTGACAAAAGGATCCGCTTCGGGCTCTGGTGCCGAATAAAAGGTGCCGACCATCGGAGAAACGATCGTTTGGGTGTTCTCTGTCGGAGTGGCTGGAACTGTCTTTTGTATAGCAGGCTCCAAGACTTCCGGTACTTCCTTCACCAACTCCACAGGCATCTCACTCTTAAGGATGGGCTGTGCCGCCCCTTCCTTTTTTGCAATCACCAGTTTGGTGGATTCATGCTCCAATTCGAATTTGGCAATGGAGGAGGACTCCTCCACCAGTTTGATTAGTTCTCTTAATTCATGTGCTTTCAGCATTGGTACAGCTCCTTTTCTTATGTCATCCTCAACTTGATTGAGGTCTTCACTTCCTGGATGAATTTTTCATTCTCTCGATACAGTCTCTCGGCTTCTGACAAGGTAATTTCTTCAAACTGGATCTCATCTCCAGGCTTCAACTGCGCGATCAACGGAATGTCTGCCACCGCTACCTGGGCAATCCTAGGATAGCCGCCAACCGTTTGGCGATCTGCCAACAGGATGATGGGATTGCCATCTGGCGGAACTTGAACGGTTCCTAGGGCCACCGCTTCGGAAATCATCTCGATCTTTTCGGTTAAATGCATCGCTAGCCCCGAAAGCCGGTATCCCATCCGATCGGACTGAGCCGATACTTTAAACGAACCGTTAAAAAATTGAATTCTGCTAGCTGGAGTAAAGTGTTCATATTGACTTCCCTTTGTTGCCCGAATTCGAACTAGCTTCGTCCCTTTCGATACCGGATTTCCGGCAATAGACCAGGAGGTCGTAGCGAATGAGCCGTCAAACGGCTCATCAAGAACCTTTCTAAACCAGCCAATCGATTGCCCTGCAGGCTCCTTAATCCCTATTTGATCCCCTTCCTTTAGAGCTCTTCCCTCGTATCCGCCGATCCCCGCGCGCATATAGGTGCTCTTGCTTCCCATGACCTCAGGAATATCAAATCCCCCGGCGAAGGCCACATACGCTCGGCAACCGGATTGGCAAGCACCAAACTTGAGAATACTTCCTCCCTTGACCCACACAGGCCTGCGCATAGGCACGCGGACTCCATCGATCTCTGGAGAAAGATCTCCTCCGGTAATTGCGAGCAACGTATCCTTCGTTAATCTCAGCGTGGGACCTAGAAGAGTGATCTCCAATACCGCTTCACCTTCCTCATTTCCCACCAACAGATTAGCTAATCTCAGAGCGGGGGAGTCCATCGCCCCACTTACGATGACTCCATGCTTCTGATATCCATATCTCCCCAAGTCCTGAACCGTCGTCAGCAAGCCTGGGCGAAGCACCTCCACACTCATCCGCTATTCCTCCCATACTGTTCAAATTCTTCAAGGGTGATTGGGCGAAACCGGATGATGTCGCCAGCCTGAAGCAGACTGGGCGGATTTTCCTTCGGCCGGAACAACGCTAACGGCGTGCGCCCAATTAACTGCCAACCCCCGGGTGTCTCAATCGGGTAAACCCCCGTTTGACTGCCGGCAATTCCGACCGAGCCAGCTGGAATCGCGAGTCTAGGGCTAGATCTCCGAGGGGTCGCAATTCTCTCGGACATCCCCCCTAGGTAGGGAAAACCTGGAGCGAATCCAATCATATAGACTAGATATTCTGCCTCGGAATGGATCTTAATAACTTCTTCCACACTCAATTCATTCTTCTCAGCGACAAGTTCCAGATCTGGACCAAACTCTCCTCCATAGCAAACCGGTATCTCCACGGTCTTCGGCTGATACTGCGTACTCTCCTGAATCTGATTCGCCGCTTCCCTGAAGAAAGAGGACACCGTATCAAAGGACGATGCTACCGGATTGTAAAACACCGTCACGCTTGAAAACGAAGGAATATATTCAATCAGTCCTGGAAAAGGATTCCGGTCCAGATATTCCGATAAGGTCTTCACCTTGCGATGAACATCCGGATCAATTCCAGTCCCCAACACCACCCGAACCGCCGTCTCTCCCAACGGGGATAGCTCATACTCGAACATGTCATCACCCCTTATACCGCAATTCGGAATCTGTATTCCGAAATTTAGACTACAAGATTATTATACTTTCTAAAAAATAAAATAACAAGAAAAAACGGCTGACACTCAGCCGTAATTATAGAACCCCATACTGTTCATCCCGGCGATCGGTAATGAACATATGACCAGGGGCATGCGTGATCATGAGTTTAGGTTTGACTTGCATGGCTACAGCTTGAGGGGTAACCCCACAAGCCCAAAAGACCGGAACCTCTCCCTCTTCAATAGGGACTGCGTCTCCAAAATCCGGCTTGTGGATATTTTGAATTCCAATCGCTTCTGGGTGACCAATATGGACCGGCGCTCCATGAACCGCAGGAAAGCGAGAGGTAACCTGAACCGCCCGCACCACGTCCTTCTCCGGAATCGGTCTCATGCTGACTACCATAGGACCTTCAAACCTGCCAGCGGGAGTACAAGCGATGGACGTCTTATACATCGGTACGTTACATTCTTCCTCAATATGACGAATCGAAATCCCATTATTCATTAAAGCACTCTCGAACGAAAAGCTGCACCCGAGAAGAAAAGCCACAAGATCCTCTTGCCAATATTCTGTGATATCCGTGACTTCCTCAACCCACTCTCCGTCACGATAGATCCGATACTTGGGAATATCCGTTCGAATATCTGCATCCGGTGCAACGAGCCGCGGAACCGGAGATCCCGCTTCAGTTACATCCAGCACGGGACAGGGCTTAGGATTGCGCTGACAAAACAGCAGAAAGTCAAAAGCTAGCTCCTTCGGCAAAATAGCCAAATTCGCTTGAGCATATCCATTCGCCATCCCGGCCGTGGGCTTGACCCAACGCCCTTCCTTTATCCACTGGCGAGCTTGAGCTGGCGATAGTTGAGCGATATCTTTCATTTCTTAAATCCCCCTCTTCCTTAAGGAGCCGCAGGCTTTGATATCCTGCGGCATTCCTTATACCTTACTGAAACAACTTCGGTAATTGCGTAAACAACGTATAGGCACCCATGTACCCCATCGAAACCACGACTAAAGCTCCAAAAGCAGTCATCCAAGCCGGGTGCTTATAGTCGCCCACGATACTCTTCTTATAGGCAGCGACGAGCATTACGCCCAGAGATAGCGGTAAGATTAATCCGTTAAGGGCCCCAGCTAGAATGAGGACTTTTACCGGTCTTCCAATGGAGATGAATACAAGGGTAGAAAAAACAATAAATCCGATAATGACCCATTTATGATACTTTTCTATGTTTTGATTCAACGTGCGTATAAAAGAAACGGACGTGTACGCCGCTCCAATCACCGACGTGATTGCAGCTGACCACATGACAATCCCAAACAGCTTGTATCCAACATCTCCAGCCGCAAGTTTAAAAACCGAAGCAGGCGGGTTCGCCGGATCGATCTGTAGTCCCTGTGCGACGACTCCAAGAGCAGCAAGGAAAAGGAAGATTCTCATAATCGAAGCAATCCCGATCGCCGAAATGGATCCTCTCGTCACCTGAGGAAGAGCTTGTACCCCTTTGACACCAGCATCCAATAAACGATGCCCTCCGGCAAAGGTAATATAGCCACCCACCGTTCCACCTACTAAGGTTACAATGGCGAGCATATCAATGGTATCCGGTACAAACGACTTGACTACCGCTTCCCCAACTGGTGGGTTAGCCGTAAACAACACATAGAGCGTAAGCGCAATCATCAGGAATCCCATGATCTGAGCAAAGCGATCCATCAGCTTCCCTGCTTCTCTCACGACAAAGATGGCTACTGCAATGATAGCACTAAATAACGCGCCCATTTCCGGTGTCACGCCAAAGATAACATTGGCCCCTAATCCGGCTCCGGCAATATTTCCGATATTGAAGGCCAGGCCACCAAGGACAATCAAGAAAGCGAGTACATAACCGAGACCAGGAAGGACCATGTTGGCTACATCCTGCGCACGTTTCTCCGAAACCACCAGGATGCGCCAAATATTCATCTGGGCCCCAATATCGAGAATAATCGAAACTAAAATAACAAAACCGAAGCTAGCTGCTAATTGCTGAGTAAACACCGTGGTTTGCGTCAAGAAACCCGGCCCGATCGCGGAAGTAGCCATAAGAAAGGCCGCCCCTAATAATAAACTCCAATTCGACTTTGGTGCATCTTTCTGCTCTTCTAATGGTAGCTTTCTTGCTGGTTCCAAAGCTTTTTCCCCCTTTAATGTTTTGATTTTATTTATGTCCAACCGCTTGAACCCCAATTCCAAGCCCTTCAAAGGACTCTCGTATCCTGCGGGCAAACACCAGTGCGTGAGGTCCGTCTCCATGAATACAGACCGTGTCGGCCTTAATGGAGATGACATCCCCTTGTTGGGATTGTACTTTTCCTTCTTGAACCATCCGAATCACTTGCTGAATGGCTTGATCATCATCAGTTAGGAGCGCATTCGGCTGATTCCGCGGAGTAAGGGTTCCATCCTTCTGATACGTTCTGTCTGCGAATACTTCGTGGGCCGTCTGCAGCCCGATTCTTTCCCCTGTACGAACCAATTCACTTCCGGAAAGTCCAAACAAAATGCACTGGGGATCCACACGATAAACCGCTTCTGCAATCGCTTCCGATAATTGGCGATTCGTAGCCGCCATATTATATAACGCTCCGTGCGGCTTCAAATGCCGGATGACGCCTCCTTCCGAGCGGACAAACCCATACAGTGCGCCAAACTGATACACCACCATGTCATACGCTTCTTGAGGGGAGATATTCATATTCCGGCGGCCAAAGCCTTGTAAATCCGGCAATCCTGGGTGCGCCCCAATCGCTACCCCCTTCTCCAGTGCAAGCCTTACCGTCTTTCGCATGACTCCTGGATCTCCCGCATGAAAACCGCAAGCGATATTAGCCGAGCTCACAAGGGGAAGAATCTGCTCATCAACCCCAAGATGATAAGCCCCAAAACTCTCTCCTAAATCACAGTTCAAATCAATTTGGGTCATCTGGTGCTCCTTTCCATGTAGATGGATTTAATATAAGTTTGTGAAAAAATAGAGAAAACTAATTCAACCACTTACAGTTCCGATAAACGGAACATAAATTCCAAATAACAGATTTGAATTTATTATAATTATCTCAAAACTAAAAATCAATATAAAAATTTATGCAAAAAAGCACTTTATCCACCAGTACAAAACTGAAGGGTAAAGTGCTCTTATCATTAACCTTTCCATCCAAATTTGGCTGAAATCTCATTTGCTGCTTCTCTTACCTTTTGAATTAATAACGGCAAACGTTCCTTATTAAACCGGACATCCGGTCCCGCTACGCTAAGTCCCCCGAGAATCTTCCCCGTATGATCAAAAATTGGCGCCGCCACAGAAGAAGTATAATTCTCTAACTCAGACTGACTCACACTATATCCGCTTACTCTTGATTCTTCTAATGTTTTACGGAGCGTCTCCCGGTCTGTAATCGTCCCAAGAGCAATCGGCCTTAATTCGGTTTCATTTAAATATTGATCCCTCTCTTGATCGGAAAGATGGGCCAGTATAATTCGAGAACAAGCCCCTGCATACAGCGGCGATCTCCTCCCTATCTTCGTATACAGCCGAACCGGGTGGTTCGCATCTAGCTTTTCAATATATATGGATTCCCTTCCATCCCGGACGATCAGATTCACCGCTTCTCCTATCTCATCACGCAGTGCCTTCATGACAGGCAAAGCCACCTGGCGAATGTCCAGACGATCGGCAACCAGCTGTCCAAATTGGAGAAACAACAAACCTAATGAATACTTCCCTTCCTCATCCTTCGTCAGGAATCCCATGTCCTCAAGCGAGCCCAGCATGCGGTGAACGGATGTTTTGGGGATCCCTGAGAGCTCGACCATCTCATTTAAATTTAACTTGTCGTGCACAAGAAAAAGATTAAGTATATCCATTGACTTCACAACCGTCTTGTTTTTATGTTGCATTCGCATCACTCCTATTTGCCTTTGCTCTTCTATTATAGCAAATAAGGATGTGTATTTTGCAGACAGCAAATCTCCAACAGTAAAAAGACCTTATCGCTGATCGCAACAAGATCTTTTTTCATGGTATAGAAAACATCGTTCACTATCCTTTAAGTCGTCATTTTCCCTTCACGATTAAACGCCTCGTTCACATATTTCTTCATCCAAGGAATCATCACACGGTCAGCGCCCCAAGCATAAGCGGCTGTTCCCATTCCTAACAAGATAAAAGCTGCAGTAAGTAAAATCGGGTTCGTGCTGATCGTTCCTGCGAGCAGGAAGTTAAGGTTCATAAAGGCGCCAGCGTAAAGAGCAACCGTAGTAAAGGCCCCAAGAATAAGTCCTAAGCCCACTGCCACTTCTCCCCAGGCTACCAAGAAATTAAAGAGCTCGACATTCGGCAACGCGAAGCCTTCCAGGAATGCAGCGTACCAACCTTTTACAATCGGGTTTTCTCCGCTCGCTTTCGTGATGGCCCCTTTTAAATATCCTGTCGCATCAAAGTTTCCAAAAGCCTTTCCCCATCCCGGTCAACCACTGTACCCCTAGCCAAATCCGGACAATTGTCCATAATGGAACCATATAAGTGCTTCTCATTCTTTCTAACATCTTCATCATATCCTTTCATTATTGGTAGAGTAAGTATCGGATTAAGC
>JBEQAI010000195.1:0-6777 GCA_041640415.1 Ammoniphilus sp.
GAGGGGCTACGGCGGTTAATTACGCCAAAGTGGAGCAGTTTATCTATCATGATGGAAAAGTGGTCGGTGTTGAAGTGGTAGACCAAATCACGAAAAAAACCTACAAGGTTTACGCTAAAAAGATTGTAAATGCCGTAGGACCTTGGGCGGATTCCCTGCGGGAAAAAGACGGATCAAGGAAAGGAAAATCCCTGCAGCTAACCAAGGGTGTTCATCTGGTTTTTGATCAGGAACGCTTCCCTTTGAAGCAGGCCGTTTATTTCGATACGCCAGACGGCCGGATGGTTTTCGCCATTCCGCGTGACGGCAAAACGTATGTGGGGACGACGGATACGGTATATAAAGAAGACCAAGCTCATCCTCGAATGACAAAAGAAGACCGAGACTACATTGTTAATGCCATCAACTATATGTTCCCAACGGTTCAGATTACCGCAAAGGATGTGGAGTCCAGCTGGGCTGGACTGCGTCCTCTTATCCATGAGGATGGCAAGGCTCCATCCGAAATCTCTCGCAAAGATGAAATCTGGGTGTCCGATTCGGGATTGATCACCATTGCTGGAGGGAAGCTGACCGGCTATCGGAAGATGGCAGAGACCGTAGTGAATCTCGTCGGTAAACAGCTGACTGCGGAAGAGAACGGCTCTTTTGGTCCAAGTATGACCAAGAACATGCCCATTTCTGGAGGGGATGTGGGTGGTTCCGTTAACTTCCCGTCCTTTATCCAAACGAAAGTTCAAGAAGGGGTAAAAGCTGGCCTTAACGCTGAGCAAGCGGAAAAGCTTGTGCGACGTTATGGATCCAATGTAGACCAACTCTTCGAGCTTGTTACCCGATATGGCGGGGCAGCGACGTCAAGTGGATTGCCAGTAGATCTCTATGCTGCCGTCCTCTACAGCATTCAGGAAGAAATGACCGTGACACCGGTTGACTTTTTCGTCCGCCGTACGGGAGCCCTTTTCTTTGATATCAACCAGGTACAACAGTGGAAAAGTCCCGTGATTGAACTCATGGCTAGTACGCTGAATTGGAGTTTGAAGGAAAAGGAAATGTATACGGAACAATTAGAAAAGCATTTGCATGATGCTGTTGTTCCAAGTAACGAAATGGATTATAGCAAAAAGGCGGTTAGCAACGCAGGATAAATCGAATTTTGCGAGTGAATATCGTGTGGTACAACCAATTTCTATATCTGATAAATAATAAGAAGGCTGGTCTCTTACTTAACTCGGGATCAGCCTTTTTTTTCATGCTACGGTCTTTCTTTCGGGGTCATCATTAATTTATGAGTGAACTATTGTTGTTATTTTTGTGCTCATAGGTGCTTAAAATGTTTGCAGTGCAAAAAAGATTAGTTATCTAGGTGCAAAAAATATCGGCATTTATTATGGATGTCTTAGATTCCTTTGTTAATTAATTATGGCATCATTCTTGCTTAAGTAGTAAGTGGGTTGTGAGCTATAAATAAATGAAAACCAAAAGGGGATAGTTGGAAATGCAAAATGGAACCGATCGCGTGAAAAAAGGAATGGCCGAAATGCAAAAAGGCGGCGTCATAATGGATGTTGTTAATGCTGAGCAGGCAAGAATCGCAGAAGCGGCGGGAGCAGTTGCGGTTATGGCATTGGAAAGGGTGCCTGCTGATATTCGTGCCTCAGGAGGCGTGGCACGGATGACTGACCCAGAGCTGATTGAGGACATTATGAAGGCTGTTTCGATTCCAGTCATGGCCAAGGCGCGTATTGGTCATATCGTAGAAGCGAAGGTCCTAGAAGCTTTAGGAGTAGATTATATAGATGAAAGTGAAGTGCTGACTCCTGCAGATGAGGAGTTCCATCTCAATAAGAAAGAGTTTACCGTACCGTTTGTTTGCGGAGCCCGTGATCTGGGGGAGGCACTACGTCGTATCGGCGAGGGGGCTTCCATGATTCGAACCAAAGGTGAACCGGGAACCGGAAATATTGTGGAGGCCGTACGCCATCAAAGAATGATGCAGAGCCAAATTCGAAAAGTGAAAAGCATGTCTTATGATGAATTGATGACAGAGGCTAAGCTGCTGGGAGCCCCGTATGAGCTGCTAGAGTGGATTCATCAAAATGGAAAGTTGCCAGTAGTAAATTTTGCAGCGGGTGGGGTCGCAACCCCGGCTGACGCCGCACTCATGATGCAGTTGGGTTCTGACGGAGTGTTTGTTGGCTCTGGGATTTTTAAATCCGAACATCCAGAACGCTTCGCCAGAGCGATTGTTCAAGCAACGACACACTTTGAGGATTATGCACTAATTGGCGAGCTCTCTAAAAATCTAGGCGGTGCGATGAAAGGAATTGAGCTGTCGACCTTATTGGAAAACGAAAGAATGGCCACTCGAGGCTGGTAAGGGAGGAATTAAGAAATGGCAGCAACGGCAGCGATCCTTTATTTACAGGATCAACCGACGATTATCCTGAGGAATATCGATAGGAAACTAGTAGAAACGATAGAATCCCAATGTGGCAGGGAATCGTGCCTTTGCACGATTGAAGGCCAGGAAGTAGACTATGGCAAGGTAAGTCATGTGATTTGGATGGATCGTGCGGATATTGGGGATTAAGCGCCTGCAAAAATACATGGCATGCAATATTTAGGTGAATGTCAGTGCAAATTTTTTGAGCACAAAAACGGAGTGAAGCTTTGTTTATATATTGGCACGGAATTTGCTTATACCTACAATGAGGATTTATTTTTCGTTTTAAAAAATCATTTAGAGGAGGACCACAATGAAAAATACACAACAGATTATTTCCCAAACGGACCAATACGGGGCTAAAAATTATAACCCGCTTCCGATCGTCATCTCTCACGCAGAAGGCATTTGGGTATCGGATCCGGAAGGCAATCGTTATCTGGATATGTTGAGTGCCTATTCCGCATTAAACCAGGGGCATCGTCATCCGCGTATTATTCAAGCTCTTAAGGATCAAGCGGATAAAGTAACCTTATCTTCTCGTGCGTTTCATAATGAGCGCCTTGGAGACTTTTATGAGAAGCTTTCTGCGATTACGGGCAAGAGCATGATCTTACCGATGAATACAGGTGCAGAAGCCGTGGAGACGGCGCTGAAAGCTGCTCGCAGATGGGCGTATGAAGTCAAAGGCGTAGCTGATCTACAAGCGGAAATCATCGTATGTGAAGGAAATTTCCACGGTAGAACGATCACAGCGACATCGTTTTCTTCGGAGCCGGCGTATCAGCGTGGGTTTGGACCGTTCACGCCAGGGTTCAAGATCATTCCTTATGGGGATGTGGAAGCACTTAAAGCGGCGATTACACCTAATACCGCAGCGCTGCTTCTTGAGCCGATTCAAGGTGAAGCAGGTATTCGAATTCCTGCATCTGGGTTCTTAAAGCAGGCTAGACAGGTTTGCCAAGATAATCAGGTTCTGTTTATTGCAGATGAAATCCAAACAGGTCTCGGACGAACTGGCAAAATGTTTGCATGTGATTGGGAAGACGTAAAACCAGATATGTATATCTTGGGTAAGGCGCTTGGTGGAGGGGTGTTCCCGATTTCAGCGGTCGCGGCCAATGAGGAAGTGCTTGGTGTATTTGGACCAGGTTCTCATGGATCTACGTTTGGAGGAAATCCGCTAGGTTGTGCCGTGGCTATTGCTGCTATGGAGGTGCTAGAAGAAGAAAAGCTCGTGGATTGCTCAAACGAGCTGGGTCAGTACTTTTTGGATCAGCTCAAGTCCATTCATAATCCAGTGATTCATGAAGTCAGGGGAAGAGGGCTGTTTATTGGGGTAGAACTGAACGTGCCAGCAAGACCGTTTTGTGAACAATTAAAGGAAAAAGGCTTGCTCTGCAAAGAAACACACGAAACTACGATTCGATTCGCTCCTCCGCTTGTTATTTCTAAGGAGGACTTAGATTGGGCAATCGACAAAATCAAGCAAGTTTTAGCCGTAAAAGAAGAGGTTACTCCATAATCGAGTGAAGAGGTGGATGTTATGGTTTTATCAGTAAAGGAGACACCAAAGATGCAAGAGAATTTAGATGTGTTTAGCCGCACACAAGCGGTTATTAAAACTGCTTTACATCATCTGGGATTTGAAGATGTAGTCTATGAATTGTTAAAAGAACCTCTACGATTGCTCACGGTAAGGATTCCTGTTCGGATGGACGATGGTTCTGTTAAGGTGTTCACGGGCTATCGAGCCCAGCATAATGATGCCGTTGGACCAACGAAGGGCGGAATTCGTTTCCACCCCGATGTAACGGAGGATGAAGTTAAGGCGCTTTCGATGTGGATGAGTATCAAGTGCGGGATTACCAACCTCCCTTATGGCGGAGGAAAGGGCGGCATTCAGTGCGACCCAAGAACGATGTCGTTTCGTGAGCTTGAGCGTCTCAGCCGCGGGTACGTTCGTGCGATCAGCCAAATTGTAGGACCGAATAAGGATATCCCTGCTCCAGATGTGTTTACCAACTCCCAAGTCATGGCCTGGATGATGGATGAATATAGCCGCATTCGAGAATTTGATTCTCCTGGCTTCATCACGGGTAAGCCATTAGTGTTAGGAGGATCGGCTGGTCGGGAATCCTCCACGGCCAAAGGGGTAACGATCGTACTGAAAGAAGCCGCAGACGTGGTAGGGATTCCGCTTAAGGGGGCTAAGGTGATTATTCAGGGCTTTGGAAACGCAGGAAGTTTTCTAGCCAAGTTCCTTCATGACGAAGGAGCCATCATCGTAGGGATCGCCGATGCGGTAGGGGCATTGTATAATCCTGAAGGATTAGATATTGAATATTTATTAGACCGTCGAGACTCATTTGGTACGGTAACCACGTTGTTTGAAGATCGCTTAAGCAATAAAGAAATCCTAACCATGCCTTGTGATATTTTAATTCCTGCTGCTATTGAAAACCAAATCACGGAGGAGAATGCAGCAGATATCCAAGCGAAAATTGTGGTGGAAGCCGCCAATGGGCCAACCACACTTAAGGGAACCGAGATTCTGACAGAAAAAGGTGTGTTGATTGTTCCGGATGTATTAGCTAGTTCGGGCGGGGTTGTTGTCTCCTATTTTGAATGGGTTCAGAACAACCAAGGCTACTATTGGTCCGCTGAGGAAGTAGATGAAAGATTAGAAAAGCTATTAGTCGAATCGTTCCATAATGTATATGAAACCTCCCAAAACAAGCAGGTAGATATGAGACTTGCGGCGTATATTGTGGGACTAAGAAGAATGGCAGAAGCAACCAGATGGAGAGGATGGGTTTAAAATGACTACCGTTACGGAAAGAATGACTCCTTTTGTAAATGAACCATTTACCGATTTCACTATCGAGGCAGAGCGACAAGCCATGCAGTCTGCGCTCCAGAACGTAAAGAGTCAGTTGGGTCAAGATATTCCTCTTTATATTGGGGGGAACAAAATCTTTACGAATGAACGGATGGACTCTATTAACCCCGGGAATGTAGATGAGATTATCGGCCGCGTGAGCGCGGCCGATGAGAAGCTAACGGAGCAAGCCATCCAGTCTGCTTTACGAGCCTTTGAATCGTGGAAGAAAGTGCCGGCACAAGAGCGCGCAAGCTACTTGTTCCGTGCAGCTGAGCTGATGAGACAGCGAAAGCATGAATTCTCAGCTTTAATGGTCCTTGAATCCGGGAAAAACTGGGGCGAGGCGGATGCTGATACCGCTGAAGCCATTGATTTCATGGAGTATTACGCAAGAGAAATGATTCGTCTAAGTGAGATTAATCAAGAGCGTCCTCTTACCAAAATTCCTACTGAAGATAACCAATTGGCGTACATTCCGCTTGGTGTAGGTGCGGTTATTCCTCCTTGGAATTTCCCCTTGGCGATTTGCGTAGGGATGACAACCGCTGCGATTGTTTCCGGAAACACGGTTTGTCTGAAGCCCGCTTTACCAACGCCTGTGATAGCTTATAAGTTTGTGTCCCTGATGGAGGAAATTGGCTTGCCAGCAGGCGTCTTGAACTTCGTCCCGGGAGACGGGATTCGTGTTGGGGAATATCTCACGACTCATCCACAGATCCGATTCATTAGCTTTACGGGTTCCAAAGAAGTGGGACTGCGCATCAATCGTGTGGCATCGGTAAAGGCAGAAGGTCAGCTTTGGATCAAGCGTGTCATTGCGGAAATGGGCGGCAAAGATGGTGTTGTGGTAGATGAGACGGCTGATTTGGAAGCGGCGGCTGCGGCGATTGCAGCTTCAGCATTTGGTTTCCAAGGACAGAAGTGCTCTGCTGGATCGAGAGCGATTATAGTAGAATCGGTTTATGAACAAGTTAAAAACCGTGTAGTAGAACTTACTAGCCAACTGGCAATAGGTCTTCCAGAGACGAATGCAGCTGTAGGACCCGTGATTGATGACAAGTCATATAACAAGATTCTTGATTATATCGAAATTGGAAAATCCGAAGGCTCCTTACTACTAGGCGGTCAAAAAGCAGAAGGCAACGGGTACTATATCCAACCTACCATTTTTGCAGATGTTGATCGGAAAGCACGAATTATGCAAGAAGAAATCTTTGGTCCGGTGTTGGCTCTGAGCAAGGCAAAGGATTGGAAAGAAGCGATTGATATTTATAATGACACAGAGTTTGGTCTTACGGGTTCCTTTTTCTCACAGGATGAAGACCGTATCTCCTATGCGCTGGATGTCATGCATTGCGGAAACCTCTACATTAATCGCAAGTGCACAGGGGCTTTGGTCGGCGTCCATCCCTTTGGCGGCTTTAATATGTCCGGGACTGACTCCAAAGCG
>JBEQAI010000196.1:0-6771 GCA_041640415.1 Ammoniphilus sp.
TTTGCAATTGCTGGAAAAATTCTTCTTCTTGCGCAGAAAACGGCATGGAGTAAGAAGATTCTATGATCTCCTTAAATCGCTGCTTCCCAAACGAGTGGTCCTTGGGACCTCCGTTTTGATCAATGTACCCATCGGTTGTTAGGTAAAAGATATCATCAGGTCCGATCTGGATAAAGACATCGGTAAAAGCATAATCAATTTTAGTTCTGCGGTAACCGATACCTTTGCGGTCTCCCTTTATTTCCTCTAGCTGCTTCTCATTTTTCATGTATAGCGAGCATTTAGCTCCCGCAAATGTAAGCTGTTCCTTTCCCTTCACGTAACACAGACCAATATCCAGCCCATCGTCCACTAGGACGTTTCCATTATCTTTATTTAGAATTTCTCGAATAAGCTGATTGAGTTTATTCAATATAAGCGAAGGATGGGATTTATTCTGATCGTCCGTTATTTGGTTAAGGATTGAGACCGACACCATGGTCATTAATGCACCCGGAACACCATGACCCGTACAATCCCCAACTGCAATAAGATAATCATTATCATCGAATTTCTTGATCCAGTAAAAGTCTCCACCTACCGTATCCCTGGGCTTCCATAGTAAAAAATGCTCTGTAAAGATTTCATTTAGCTTATCACCGTCTGGCAGTACCGACTCTTGAATGCGGCGGGCATAATCAATACTGTCCATCAAAAGACCATTTTTCTCCATGAGCTCTTTTGTTCTTTCACTAATCCTTTGTTCTAACTCCTCATTTAGGATAAGCGTGCGCTTAAAAGGATTAACCAAATAATGAGAAATAAAGTAAAAAATAATGACTATAAAGATCAATGAAATAAAAGCAGCTGTAATAGTATTCCATTTAATGGAATCTAAGAAAGCAATGGTTTCTTCTCTTTCGATTTGGAATAAGATCTTTAAGTTAGTGGAAGGGATGGGGTAACTGATGATATCCATCAGCTTTCCTTCACTGCTTTGATAGTCCATTACAGTGGATGTCTTATCTTCAGAGCGGATGCTCCGGATCGCCCACTCTTTAATCTCTTCCGGGATCAATTCATTAATATTTCGTCCCCGGTGAGTATAATCATCCGATAACCAAATCGACCCTTGATCATCAATTACCCACAGGTTACTGTGATTCCCATATTTAATCGTTTCGAAGTCTTCGGAAAGGTCCTTTAGGCTTAAGCCTACACCGGCCACAGCAATCGGTTGATGGAGATCTCCCATAAGCGCGTTAATAAAGACAAACGTATCATTTCGTTCTTTATTATAGTCTATGACTACAGAGACCCGTTTTCCTGAAGCAAGGGTCCTAAAAAACCAGACATCGTTCGGGTCATCCTTAGACAGGGTATCGATAATTTCTCCGCTCTCCGTCCAGTAATGGTAGGTTACTGAACTTGCGATAAAAGAGTTATTATATCCAAAGGTTTGGACTAACCTCCCTAGTTTAGTTAGGGAGTTGTCTTTTAAGGAGGGGTCTTTTTCACCTTCAGCTATCCATTGAATAATTTCAGGATCCTGGGCAATATGTAAAGAGCTTTCAATGGCCCGTTCCATACGTCCGGCAATTTTGGAGGAAATGGAATCCGCCATAAAAATCAAGTCTTTTGTTTTTAATTTGTTTACGGCTTCATTCTTAGTAATAAGGTACCCAATCGTACCTGTCAGGCCAACAGCCAATACGATCACCATGCTTGCTAGAAGGAGCAGCTTGATCACACCCGAATCATAAGCTATACCTTTCTTCAGCATAATGAGCTTCCTGTGTTCAAGGAAATGATATTAAAAGGAAAGTCAAAGTCTTCTTTAAATTCCTCTGCACATTCAAACTCGCTTTCATTATTTTCGTCGATATACCACATTAGGCAAACCTGTTTGCCGTTCGTATAGGCTTGCTCGACCTCGTCAAGCAACATCATAATACATTTGGAACTGCTTGTATTCACATAGGGAAGCGTAATTTCAATCTGTACGCTCTCTCTTACCTGTTCAAAATATTGTTTGACCCACTCTAGAATGGGCTCGTAAAAGCGGAACGCATTTTCTGGGTAGGACTGCCCCTTGATCATCAGGACATGCCGTTCTGCATCTAAGGAAACTTCAGGTGTACTTTTCGAACCTTCTAAGTAAAAGTTTTTCATGGTTATCCCCTCTGTTTTAAACAATGGCCTGTAAAGTAAAGAAGGAAAAGCTGTCATCTACCTTTAAAATGGAATATTCCAAAGGCTGGCTGGCTTTTCGAGCGATATCTATGAAACCCATGCCTGCACTTGTGCTGCCTTCCGGAAGCTCTTCTCTGAGCTTTTGCTTATAGTACATCTTGAGCTCCGTCTTATCCATTCGACAAATGACTGCGATGCGCTCTACAAGCCCAGGTATATCTTTTTCTTCTATTAGATTACCGCAACGAATGAGGTTCCCTGCCTCGGTCTTGCCAATGGTAACGATACAGGAATGGGCTATGCGCTCAAATGCCTCGTTTCCCTCCTTACTCATGCAGTAGTTACGAATATTTTGGGTCTGCTCTATGAAAATCGAAAAAATATTAAAGATATCATTTCGCGGGCTTTCTTCCATCTCCAAATATTTTTTCACAGCTTCCCCGAGCTCTTCAATAATGGCTTGCGTAAACTTTCCGGAGAAGCAGATTAAGAAACCATTTTCTCTCATCCTATTCTGGATATCTAAAAGACTATCATTCGTCAACACAAGTGCCCCTTTCTACCTATCCAACTGGTACGATTATCCTACCTTTTCTATTATAAAACCAATGTTTCGATAAGAAAAGACACCGTTCACGCTAGTATACAAGAAAACCCTACCCAGCTATTTTATACTGGGTAGGGTTTTTGCACATTTTTAGATCTTACAATTGTAATCCCTAAGACCACCAAAGCAAGGCCAATAAAGGTTTTGACGTTGGGAGAGTAATGATTGCCAAATAAGAAACAACTTCAATGACTAAAGGTAGAGAAAGTCCCATATCATGCCCCATCGGAATTAAGAACATTTTATATAATGAGCTTATGTTAATGCTCGATATAAATGATATTTATAATAAGAAAAAAACTACTGACTCCCCAGCATTCAATTAACGTGGATCCAATGGCCGCCAAGGAGTTCCTGCCCATATGCCAATCGCATCCTCTTGTCCTGGATTAAAAAAACTATGAGGATAAGAACTGTCAAAGTAAATCGAATCCCCTTTTTTCAGATGATAGCGTCTATCTTCTATAAGGACTTCGAGCTCACCAGCAATGACCACTCCGCATTCCTCTCCTTCATGAGGCTGCATTGGCGGAAGCTGTTCACGGTTGCCAGGACGAACGATCAATTCAAAAAACTCAATTTTCCGTCCTTCAAAAGGAGCTAACACCCGGTAAGCGACATTTTCATGGCGGAGCTTGAGCACCTCTTGTTCCTCTCTACGGACGACGAGGACAGGTTCTTTTTCAATGCCTTCAAAAAAATAGAACAAGGGAACCTCAAGCAGCAGTCCTAGCTTCCATAGCGTGTCTAAGGAAGGTTTTGCCTTTCCCCGCTCAACTTGAGAAATCATACTTTGACTGACACCAATCTTAAGGGCCACTTCATCAACGGTAAAGCCCATCTTTTTTCTTTGCGTACGTATTCTAAGCCCAATCACTTCCATCGGTACGTCTGGCTGACCAAACAAAAACGACATCCTAAACCTCCAAAAATATTAACTGTACTAATATGGCCCTAATTATACCGTACATGTAAAAAGATTGTATAGTCCTCGAGGGTGAAGGCTGAATGGTTAAAACATCGCCTTCTTATAAAATTGCTGGTAAGTCAGAAGACTAATGAGTATCGCAGACAAAGGCTACAGTGACTAACAATGTCAGTTCGTTCATTTTATGCCTTACGTGATAAGGATTTTACAGCTTCCTCAGCCATACGCTCAAATCCCTTTTGGTTGGGGTGGACCCCATCGAGATTATATTCCGTTCGAATGCCACCTGTACTTGAATCTAGTAAAGCATGATAGAAGTCTATCACCTCTATTTTCCGCTCAAGAGCAAAGGATTTCATCCAATCTCTGTACCCTTTAAGGAGCAACTCCTCTACCGGATGGTTAAGTGGAATGGGAAGCCCGATAAAGATACGAGATGATGTTAAGGCTTCTAATTCATCTACGATGGCTCTGAACTCTCTCTGGAGCTCAGTTAGAGCGATCGCTTCAAATGCATCATTCGTTCCACCCATAATGATGATGGCATCTGGTTGATCCTGAGCTACCTCCGGTACCCTCACTCGCATATCGTGTACACATTCACCATTGATACCATGATTAAACACCTGCAAGGATAGCTTGTTTGCCACTTCATGCAGCCACGAATGACGAGGGCCAAATGGATACCCCCATGTATTGGAATCACCTAGTCCAGCTAACTTCATTAATGATCTCCCCTATTCATAAGCCCTACATTCTTATCAGTTAGTATACCTCCTGATGGATTCAAAGTGGATAAAAAATCTCGTTTATGGAAGCCTAACTTCTGTTGTTACCTTACGTAAAGGAGGTGATTAAACATGGCAAAAAAGCAAAATCGTGCCAACAAAGCTGCGGTGCAATCTACTCAGCTGAACCAGCTGCCAGTTCCAGGTCAAAATGACACGGAGTTTTCAGCTGAACAAGCAGCCGATGTTTTCAATAACCAAGCAAACAACACTGCACAGCAAAATCGTCAATAATGGTTTGATAAAAAATGACCCGTCCACACTTTCAGAAGTGTTGCGGGTCATTGCACGTCCATTCAGAATGGAGGCAAATAGTGGAACTCGATAAGGATACCCTAATAAATGAGCTGGCTCAGTTTCAAAGAGCAACTATTACTAAACAGGAAGTCAATGAAATACTCCACCGTCACTTGCTCACCCAGGGTTACTCGGAAGATGAAATTCATAAGGATTAATTAAGAAAGGCTCCTTCCCTTTTGGAAGAGCCTTTGTGAACTACTTTCGATGAATGCGAGTTCGATCTCCCGAAATCTTTTTCCATTTTTTCTTTTCTTCTAATGGGGCCCGAACATCCGCCTTTCGGTTAAAGTAAGCTAACTCTCTTTGGAGCTTCATATAACTGTCATATCTTTTCTTGGCTAGTCTTCCTTCGTTAATAGCTTCTCTCACAGCACATCGGGGTTCTTTCTCATGTCTGCAGTCATAAAATTGACATCGCTGGGAAAGTTCCTCAATATCCTGAAAACTTTGGTCTAGTCTTTCATCCGCCTCCCAAAGCTGCAACTCACGCATACCGGGAGTATCAATCAGCACTCCTCCATTAGGCAACAGGAATAATTCTCGGTGTGTGGTTGTATGGCGGCCCTTATCATCTTTTTCACGTATACCTGATACAGGTTGTAAATCCTTGCCGCATAACCAGTTGATAATTGTTGATTTTCCTACACCCGATGAACCTAATAATGCCCCTGTTTTGCCAAGTGTTAAATATTGAGTAAAGGATTCCATACCCTTTTGTTGGAAATGTAAACCCTGCCATTTACTTTTTGCAACCGTTATCACACTTCTAAGTTTTTTGCAATAGAAAACACAAAAAAATATTTGACGAAATTCTAATTAAGGTATACCATATACAAAGAAACAAAAAAATATTGGAGATGGAACGAAAGATGTGGAAGTATCTTTATGGCAGGTTTGCACAAAAATTAGCAGAAAAAAAATTACGTGAAATTGACCTGGCTTTGCACTACACAGAATATCGCCAGTCCGCTAAAGGGATAAAATTCTTCTAAATGAATGTACAAAAAGCCATTCTACAGTGTAGAATGGCTTTTTGTTTATAGGGACTCAGAATATTCAACACCTGTCCTTCCCCTACCAGATTTCCTCAGAAAACTCTTCGCTAAACATTTCATGCCCCGCTGGATGGGGTTTTGTAGGCATCGGAGTTTCTCCATCGAATAAAGAAATCCCTCTGCATTCATACTGAATTTTCACAGAAGGGACTTGCCGTGCTCCCTGCACCTCTCGGGCTAGGGTCTGAATGGATTCTTTGAGCTGTTCATATTCTTCTTTGTTCGTTAGATACGTCATTGTAATATGTGCTTGCATTGATAAAGAACCACCGGAAGATTGAACCGTAGCCGTTGCAGCCCAGGGTTCGTGATAATTCTCCATGTGTTGAAAACCATACGTGTCATCGGTAATTTGGATAGCTTGCCACATAGGTATCCCTTCTTTCTTTAGGCTTTGGTTCCAATATCCCCAGAAACACATGAATTTAAGCCTATTCGACCGGGGCATTCTATAAATGCTTCCATCTTTTGTTACCACCGTAGGAGTGAGGGTCGGCAATGCAAAAGGTTGTTTTTATCTTTTTAACTTTATTGACTGCTTGTCAACAAGCGTCTCTAGAACGTATTACAGATAATCGGGGAAATGATCCTCAGATTCTTAATAAGGATCCGCTGGTAAAAATCGGGGACATTGGCATAGAGAACGATGCCACACCCTTAGGGCCCCTAATACAGCATCACTTTGATTGGGACTATTATAATATCCATCCCGTGTTCCCGAACCCTACAATCAAACCCTTGAGAGGAGGATACGTTGAAAATGTGATTGCAACAGGCAGAAAATACCTAGGAACTCCCTATGAGTACGGTTCTGACCGCAGCACCCCAACTACGTTTGACTGTTCGGATTTTACCCGCTGGGTACATTTATATTCACTCGGCATGGACCTGCCGAAGGATTCTCGCAGCCAAGCGCAGTAT
>JBEQAI010000197.1:0-6686 GCA_041640415.1 Ammoniphilus sp.
GAGTAGACATTACGGAGAAAATTCGTTCGAAATCGACGATTAAGCAAGCAATAGAATCCTTAAACATAATTCAGAATGAACAATTTTCGCCTTTGGCGAGTAAGGGAAGAAAAATACGCTCAAGATATTAAACATCTGATCTAGTTTCGAATCTGATTAAGGCTTGGTAATCATGAGTACAAGAATGGCTGTGACTAAGCTGCAGATCGTCCAACTGACCTGGTTAAGCTTGATGGCTAAAGGGATTCCTTGATGGGGGCATAATTGACCGTCCCCGAAAAGGGATCCTATTTTTATATACATAGGACGATAGGCAAACACAATGAGAGCCACCACGAAAAGAATCAAGATAGCCGACGTGGACATCCAGATCGTCCGGATATACGCCCCTTTAACCAAGACATCCATGGCAAACCCTGAACTAAGCAGAAGAACCGCTCCAATGGCGGCCAGAGGGAAGAGCTGCTTCATTAATCCATACGATTCTTGGCTTAGGCGCCCTCTATGGGTAAGGAAGTAAGAAAGCACAGGAAAACAGAGAAGAGGACCAATACAAAGAATTGCCGAGTAAATATGAATATACAAAAAGATGGGATACCATTTCATCTGTTGACACCTCGATCCAGCACATTTGAGACCATTATAGTGGATTAAAGAGTAAGAAAATGTGATCTTTTGCACACTAGAAGTGCTAAAATATTCTTGAATGGAAAAATCCTAAGGACGGAGAAGGTGAAAAGGAAAATGAAACTCGAATTCGCGACGTTTGCAGGAGGCTGCTTCTGGTGCATGGTTAGTCCTTTTGAGGAGGAGCCAGGGATTGTCAAAGTGGTTTCTGGCTATACTGGAGGGCATACCCACAATCCAACGTATAAAGAAGTATGCTCGGAGACGACAGGACACTACGAAGCGGTACAAATTACCTTTGACCCCACGGTGTATTCTTACAGAGATTTAGTAGAGCTCTTCTGGCGTCAGATTGATCCTACGGATGAGGGAGGGCAATTTCACGATCGAGGAGAATCTTATCGGACGGCGATCTTCTATCATAGTGAGGAGCAACGAAGAATTGCAGAGGAATCCAAGCAAGCATTAGAGGAAAGTGGACGGTTTAGCAAGAAAATTGTTACCCCTATTTTGCCGGCCGCAGAGTTTTATCCTGCGGAGGAGTATCATCAAGACTATCATAAAAAGAATCCATTCCGGTATAAAATGTATCGCAAAGGCTCCGGAAGGGACGCATTTATTAAAGAAGCGTGGAAGGATTTTCAATGGGATGAAGAGTTAAGAACGAGGCTGACCCCTATACAATATGAAGTCACGCAAAATAATGGAACCGAGCCTCCTTTTCGGAATGAGTATTGGAACCATAAAGAGCAAGGTATTTATGTTGATATCGTTTCCGGTGAACCCTTGTTTAGCAGTCTCGATAAATTTGACTCAGGCTGCGGCTGGCCGAGCTTCACGAAGCCTTTGAATGAAGAAGAAATCAAGCAAGAGATGGATGTTAGTCACAATATGGTCCGGACTGAAGTGAGGAGTAAGGGGGCAGACTCCCATCTTGGTCATGTGTTTGATGATGGCCCAGCGCCAACCGGTCTTCGCTACTGCATCAATTCAGCAGCCCTTAGATTTATCCCAAAGGACAAGTTAGAAGAAGAAGGGTATGGCAGCTACCTCAAACTTTTTGACCAGGAAGACTAAGAAGAGGGAGTTTTTGCTCCCTCTTTACCCTGTTTGTCAATTTTTCAAGTGCTTTCTAACAACTCCTAGAAACTCGCGCAGGGCAGGGGTCATCCATTTGGAGCGATGATAGACAAGCTGGGTAGAGACGCGATGAGATTCGTCATTCCAATTCAGTGCCACGAGTTTTCCATTCGCAATCTCTGTGTGTACCGTTATGTAAGGGAGAAAAGAAATCCCCAAGCCGCACATCACGCAATTTTTTATGGCTTCGATGTTCCAAAATTCCATGTCAGGATTCGTGTAGATGCCATGTTGCGTGAGATGCTTTTCAAAAAGAGAGCGGTAACTGCATCCTGGTTCTGTATGCAGGATGGTTTCGCCTTTTAAATGGTAGGGCTCAACCGTTGGAAGTGGGACAAGTGCATGGTCCGGAGGTGCAATCAGTGCCATTTTCTCTACGACTAGGGTTTCGATATGGAGATCGGGCGCATCGCTCTCAGCCTCAAGAAGAAAAGCCAGGTCAAGCTCACCATTACGAACGTGAGATCTCATCTCCCAGCATAGGCCAGGTTTCAAAACCATTTTGACCATGGGATAGCGTGCCCGAAACTCATGAATAATTGGTGGCAACCGATACGCTGCAAGAGATTCTGGTGCACCGATCACGAGGGTTCCACTTGGTTCGTCCTGGGATTGGGCAATCGCTTTGATAGAATCTTGGAGCTTTGTCATTTCCTGTACATAGGGCAATAGTCTTTCTCCCGCATCTGTCAAAACAATCTTTTTTCCAAGTCGATCAAATAAGGGTGTTCCTAGCTCTTCCTCTAGCGACTGGATCTGAGCTGTTATGCTAGATTGGGCATAGCCTAGAATCTCTGCTGCTTTTGTGAAGCCTCGAACCTCTGCAACCACTTTAAAGGTAAGCAAGTGCCTAAATTCCATGTACATCCCTTCTTTGCTACAGTGTTTTATTGATTATAGAAGATGTACCGAGAAATGTCATGAAAAAGTCACTTTCTAGCGTGTCTTCATGACAAACTTCTATTATAATGTTTTATGTAATTACTATAAACACGGTGTAAACAATATGCAATAATTTAAGGAGAGTGTCCAATGTCACCACAGTTGATGAACATCTTTTATCAATCCCATGCTGGTTCATGGTTTTTCACCCTATTATTTTTTGGTGTAAGCTATTTCATGTTGACCAAGCAAAATATGAAAGCCCAAAAAATCACCCATATGATCTTGCGATTATTCTTCATCATTATGGTTGTTTCGGGACTTGGCATGCTTGTTGGTTATCAATTTTCCCTGGTTTTCGTTATCAAAGGCATCTTAGCTATCGCGCTAATCGGACTGATGGAAATGATTCTTGTTCGGACGAAAAAAGGAAAACAAGCAGGCAAACTATGGCTTCCCTTTATTGTTGTTCTTGTATTGGTCTTTTTACTAGGATTTAATGTCATTTCTTTTTAATGGATAAGGTGTCCTCTCCAAGCTCTCGCTTGGGGGACACCTTTTTTCTTTTGTACGTTTGAATATAGACATTCCTCTGGGGAGGAGGTAAGATGATTCCATATCACTTTAGGGGAAAATCACATGCCGATACTGTATTTAGGGTTACTGCTCGTTACCAGTATGCTATGGGCAGGAAACTTCGTAGCTGGGAAGTACCTTGTTAACCACGCCTCCGCACTCACTTTAACAGATCTGCGTTGGTTCATCGCTGTCCTGTTTTTGCTTCCCATTGTTTGGGTGAAGGAAAGAAAGATTCTTCCTCCGAAGCCGGCCCTTATTTACTTATTCATCATGGGTCTGACTGGGGTTGCTCTTTTTAACATCTTTATGTTTCTAGCTCTTGAGAGAACTTCTTCCAATAATGCAGGACTTCTCTCTGCTCTTAATCCCGTTGCCATTGCCATCATTTCTTTTCTATGGGTAGGGGAGAAGATGACTGCGCGTAAAGTGTTAGGTATGGTGATCTCTTTTGGTGGCGTATTAGTCGTCATCACGAATGGACATCTAGAGCGATTACTCCAATTGGAATTTAACAATGGAGATCTATTCATGCTAGCGGCTGTTGCATCGTGGGGAGTGTATTCCGTGGCAGGACGCAAGGCCATGCAATATACCTCCGCCTATTTGTCTACTTTGTGGGCAGGCATATTTGGGGTTCTCGTGCTCATTCCCATTAACTTGCCTAGCTTTGAGGTCGTCGAACCTAATCTGAGCTTTTGGATTGCTCTCATTTACGTGAGTGTGGGGGCTACGGTCATTGCGATGCTGTTTTGGAATCTAGGCGTTCAGAAGGTTGGAGGAACAAGGTCGGGAATGTTTTTGAACTTTAATCCGATCTTTACGGCGATTCTTGCATACCTTTTCCTAGGGGAAACCATGAGCATCATGCAGTTTTTGGGTACGGCCGTTGTCATTGGCGGGGTATTGCTATTCAATTGGCCAGAGGCTGCTCAATCGAAAGCAATGGCTTGGAAAAAGAGAAGTGCTTCATAGAAAGAAGGGTGATCCCATAAGCAGGTGGGTATCACCCTTTTTAGATTAAAAACAACTTCTATCGAAGTATTTTCAGGGTAGCCAGACCGCCTATTGAGGAAGTTTTTTATGCCGATAGGAACTTAGGTTACTTTAACAATGTAAAGTAACCTAAGTTCCTATGCGGTAAAAAAACAAGAGGCCGGTCTTGATGACCAGCCCCTTGCAGGTTTCTTATCTTCTAGAATCTTGGATGTCTCGAGGATTGCGTTGATTCTTGAAGTATACATAAATTTTTCTTACAAGGAAAATGACGGCTGCGATAACTAAGATGTTAATCAGCAAGCCGAAAATGGCTCCTAGCATGCCTTCACCGAACATACTGCCAAGCAACATCCCAGCTAAACCACCGAATAATAGTCCCTTCATGAAACCGCCGCTGCTTGCCGGCTTAGCTGCGGAGTTAGCTGGCGTGTTAGTAGCAGGATTGTTGGTAGCAGGCTTATTGGTGGTGGAATTCATATTGGAATCATTTTTGGTTGGTGTAAAAGACTTGGTGCCGGACTTATACGACTTCTTTGCGTCTGCCTCTTGGTGATCGAATAATCCACCCGGGCTAAGAACCAAGGCGAATGCAACGAAGAATACAAGCAATTTCTTAAACATCAAACTGTTCCTCCTTGTAGTATATATGAGAATTCTAATTCTATAATACGAGACAACCCCACTAAGGTTTCACTTTTTGCGAACTTTTTTTCTTTTTTATTTCCTGGAGAAGTTAAACAAAAAAAGGCTGACAAAAAACGTCAGCCTAAAGGAGTGTTAGGAATTACATTATAGAACAAAATGGAATCTTTTGTGTCTTCGTTGTCAGATAGACTAACAATGAATTCCCTTATTTGGCGGCTTCCAAGATCCCCATTAATTCTTGCAAATGCTTAATCTCATAGGTTGGAGTAATTTCAGGATTTCTCTCTAGACCATTGCGGTTAATCCAGACGGATTTCATCCCGACGCGGGAGGCACCTAGAATATCAGTTGTCAGCTTATCACCAACCATAATGACTTCGTCCTTAGACAAGTTCAAAAGTCCTAAAGCATATTCAAATAACGCGATGTCAGGCTTTCCTTTGCCAAAGTTACCTGAAATGACGATCTGGTCAAAGTAAGGAGCAATCTCAGGAACGCCTGCTAATTTTTCATTTTGCAGATCAGGTGAGCCGTTGGTTAGCAGCAACAGCTGGTATTTTCCTTTCAACTGGTCTAATACGCGGAAGGTTTCTTCATAGACATAAGGACGCTTTCTCCGTTCGGCTGGGAAGGTTTCTGCCAAGATCTGGCCAAATTCAGGATCATTAATGCCAAGCGCTTGTAGCCCTCTTGTCCACGATTCTTTTCTATACGTTGGAGCTAATCCCTGCAATAAGCGAAACTCCGTGGCTTCTCCCTCTAAAAAATTAGCCCATAAACCTTCAAAAGGATTGATTCCGATCATCGTAGTGAAAGGATACGTTTCATAGGATGAATAGAGAGCACGGGCTTCTTTTCTTACCGCTTCTTCAAGCTGGACGGGGTCCACGCCATACTTGTCCTTGGCAAGCAAGCAAGTGGCATGAAAGGCTTCTTCTACACTGCGCTCGTCCCATAATAGGGTGTCATCAAGATCAAAAAAAACAGCTTTAATCATCTCCAGGCTCCTTTTATATCCATCATTTTTACTCATTTTATCACGATTTAACTCTGTATGGTTTTGTTTTGTGAAAATTTTTGTTTATCCGGTACATACCTTGATAGATTAAGCAATATCCCGATGCAAGTGAGAACCATGAGGAGGGAAGATCCTCCATAGCTAATCAAAGGAAGGGTAATCCCCGTAACGGGTAGCAAGCCAAGTACGATGGCTGTGTTTAAAAACACTTGAATGCCGATCATGCCCGTAATCCCTGCCGCCAGGAGACTGCCAAAGGAATCCTGCAGAGTGATGGCGATACGCATTCCGCGCCAGATAATAAGCAGGAACAACAGGAGTATGAGGACTCCGCCTATGAAACCGAGCTCCTCAGCGATAATGGCAAAAATAAAATCATTATAAGGCTCGGGCAAATAATAAAACTTTTGGCGACTCATTCCAAGCCCAAGGCCTGTCAGTCTGCCTGGTCCAATCGCGTAATATGCTTGGATCTGCTGATATCCTGCCCCTAAAGGATCTTGCCATGGATCAAGAAAGGAGGTGAGACGACGTAGTCGATAAGGGGCAGTGAAAGCTAAGATCGAAACGCTAGCCAAACCGGTTAAGAGAATACCAAACAAGTATAGAAACCGACAGCCGGATACAAAAATGACGAGCAGCGCTCCTGCTAATAAGACAATGGCTAAGCCTAAATCAGGCTGCATCATGACTAGGGCAACAGACAGGGCTGTTGCCCCGAGAGGCACCCCTATTGTATCCCGGTCAGAGAACCATTTTGCCAACCAAACAATTAAGCCGATCTTCAAGAACTCTGAGG
>JBEQAI010000198.1:0-6654 GCA_041640415.1 Ammoniphilus sp.
CACTGCTAACTTATCTCCTAACCTAAGTTAAGAAGATCGAGGATCTTGGCTTTACTATAAGCTAATGGCAAGAGAATGAGAATCCAAGGCAGCAGGATAAATGACAAAGTTCAAATCCTTCCACCAGATATGCCGCGATAGCCATTCTGGTCAAAGTCGCACAGTAAAAATAATCATCGCTCCCAAATTGCCGCAGCAAGTCCTACCCCCACCAGCACTATGCGCGTCGGACGGTTCGCATGACAGATGCATGTGCTACTTAATTGGACCTGCTCGCAGATTTTTTCAATAAATACAGAAGATAAGGCGTTCCTAGCAAAGCAACGACAAGACCCGATGGGATTTCTTTCGGGGCCAGGAGCAATCTTCCAATAAAATCGGCACCCACCAGTAAAATTCCACCCAATATCAAAGCAACTGGAATAACTTGTTTGTGCTCAAAACCAACGATCCTCCTTGCGGCATGCGGGGCTAGCAATCCTATAAAACCGATCGTCCCCACGATAGATACACTAGCCGCTCCCATTCCCACCGCAAGCAGAATCGCTGTAATTTTAGAAAAGGATACAGATAAGCCCAACCCAACCGCAATATCGTCTCCTAGCGAAAGGGCATCAAGCCTTCTTGTCAGGAAGCAGCCTAGAGGAATCAAAACCAAAGCAACAAAGGCTACAATGCCAAAATCATCCCACCCCTTGGCATACGTGCTCCCTGACAGCCAAGCTAACGCCGGCGCTACTCCGAGCTTCGCTTTCACGATGAGAATCTGAATGATTGAGGATCCAAGGGCAGATACAGATACCCCCATTAGAGCTAGAAGGATAGGGGACCATTGTGCCCTCCACGTAGCTAATAAAATAATGAAGACGGCCAAGCTTGAGCCGATCATAGCCGCTATAGGCAATATGGATATTGGAGCTGCTGGAAAAAGAACCAGAAATATCATGGCTCCTGCTCCGCCGCCTGACGTAATTCCCATGACCGTAGGATCTGCCAATGGATTTCTCAACACTCCCTGCAGCAAAACTCCGCACAGGGCTAGCAGCATGCCAACGACAAAGGCAGTGAGTACCCGAGGTATCCGGAATTCCCAAACAAGCGGAGAAATGAAAGCTAGCTCCCGCCAATCCTGTAGCGTAAAGAACCGATTTCCACCGTAGGAAATAGATATCACTAATATTAATAGAGCTAAACCAGATAGCCCAATCAACATCCAGCGAAAAGATGTTGTGCTTGCAGCACCGCCTAATCGAGTCGTCGACTGTTTGCGGCTTTTTCCCGTCTTATAAGCTAAATACATAAGCCATGGAGCGCCTATTAAGGCGGTCATCGCGCCTACAGGGTTTTCTTGACCGGGTTCAATCCACCTTCCCAGCACATCCGCTGTCACAAGAAGGATCGCTCCCCATAAAAAAGAATGAAGGGTGAGCGGCTTATGTTCACGAATGCCAATCATCCGAACAATATGTGGTGCCATTAACCCTATAAACCCAATGGGACCAACCACACTTACCGTTACCGCTGAAAGTAATATCGCGGTGAACCAGGCAAAAGCCTTGACTCTCCCAACCGGTTGGCCAAGTGACGTGGCCACATCTTCACCTAAGGATAGCAGATCAAGTGATTTTCCCAAAAATACGGCCAAACTAATACTCGCAGCGATGAATAATACCGAAAACTTTACGCCAGACCAATCCAGCTGAATAAGCGTGCCGGAACCCCATAAAAACAGTCCAGTGGTCTCATTTTCGAATACAAGCTGAAGGGCACCTGTGACAGATGAAAAAAGCAGGGCCATGATCATTCCTGTCAAGGCCACGCGAACGGGCTCCATTGATCTGCCTACTAGCGACATGACTAAAATGGCTGATACTGCTGCACCAGCAAACGAGACAAGAAAGGGATATTTCCCCATATATTGCGGAAAAAAGACGATGCCAATCACGACAAACAGGTACGCACCGGCGTTAATTCCTAAGGTGCTCGGTGATGCCAGTGGATTTTTCGTTAGAGATTGCAAGATAACCCCTGCAACAGCTAGAGCGCCGCCTGCAAGAATACCCATGACGACCCTGGGAAGTCGCAGACCCATAACCACATCCTGCACCCGACCTTCATGCCAGACTTCCGTCAACAGAACTGAAATGGAGTATCCAGCTTGCCCTTGTGTGAGATGGACAAGACACATGATGATTAATAGAAGAAACCCCCCTAGAAACGACCAGGAGGATTTCAAACGCATTGAGGCTTCCATCTTATTTTTTCTCCAAGATGCTTGTCACTCGGTCGGCTAATGTCTTAGCAGACAAAGGTCCCCCGAACAGCCAAGCATCTCCCCCTAAAGCATAAGTACGGCTTTCGGTTACGAACGTTAAGTTTTTCCATACTGCATTTTCCTTCAATTGATTTTCAAAAACATTGTCGTCATCCTGCACGACATAAATAAAGTTGGCCTTTTCTACCCCAGTAAGAGCCTCGACATTGACTTGAGCGAAACCATAAACTTCAAATTTATCCGATCGGTAAGCATTCGTTAACCCCATCTTCTCCAAGATAACAGATGCCATCGCATTTGGCGTAAACACCCGAAGAACGGGAGCCTGTGCTGAGCTAAAGGCTTGAGTCAGGACAAATTCCTTCGTTTGCAGGTTAGCTGCTTCAATTCTAGTTTTTGCTTCCTCAAATTTCTGAGTCATGTCGTTTAATACGGCTTCCGCTTGCTCTTCTTTCCCTACTGCTTTCGCTATCGTTTGAAAGGTTTGGACCATTTCATCATACTGACTGATTGACTCATCTGCTGGATATGGCTCAAAGAAGACCGTAGGAGCGATCGCTTCCAGCTTGTCTTTAATCGCTTCATGGCGGAACTTCGGAGCAATAATCAAGTCTGGCTGCAATTGCGCAATCACTTCCAAATTCGGCTCTTGTCGGGTACCCACATCCACCACTTCTGCTGCTAGCTTATTGTCGATTTGTACCCATTTATTAAATCCTTCAACATCCGCCACGCCAACAGGTTGAACATCTAGCGCCAATAAATCTTCAACATAAGTGAATTCTAAGGCCACGATTTTCTCGGGAGTCTTTTCTAGCTGGACGGTACCCAAGACATGCTCAATCGTCAGGGGCTGAGCTGATTGTGCCGGTTCTGACTGAGGAGCCGGCTGCGGTGCAGCTTCTTCTTTGGGTGCTTGACCGCAGGCAGCCAAAAGAAGGGTAAAGGTTAAAAAGAATAACAAATGTAGTGCTTTTTTCATTTTTTTCTCCTCCAAAGGTTTTAATTAAAACAGAAAACGATTCTCACTATCAACAATGTTATTATAGTTGATAGTGAGAATTATTGTCAACAACCAAAGAGGTTTCTGTGATGAGATTGATTTTCATTATAAATGGATGGTATAATTTCTCTATCTAAAACATTTGTGATTAATTAGGGGGATTTACTTTGTTAGGTATTATTGCATTCATCTACATAGCTACCATAATTATTGGTGTCATTTTACATATTTCAAAAAGCATTAAAAACTAGAAAACGAAACACATAAAAAAGCAGCTATCCTTAAAGTACCAAGGATAACTGCACGTAGTACATTGCTCTTTTACTTATTAAAAGGCTGATCTTGTATCTTAATTGAATCCGTTGGACAACCCTCTGCTGCATCACTCATGTCATCCCACAGGATCTCTGGCACTTCAGCAATCCCATGATTATCGTCTAGAGTTACGTATGCAAGACCTTCATCATCATAATCGTAGATGTCAGGAGCCGTAGCTCCACATGCGCCACATGCAATACACGTGTCCTTGTCAACCCAAGTGTATTTCGCCACAAAAATCACCTCCTTTCTCCTTCTCCTTTCCTCTATATTTATTCTAGTCAAAACCGCCAAGAGACGTGAAATCTTCCGTCTTGCCCAGTTATGAAACAAGTCGTTTACAGAATATATTTATATAACACCATGCCTATGACGTGTGCTTCTCCAACGTTTCCAGTAATTCTTCTTTTGATAGCTCGTAGAGTTGTCGTCCATCCCGGTGTTTATAAACATTTTGTTCAATAAGTAGTGTTATGATTGGATTTTTGTCTTCCGATTTATGATCTGGGAGTATGAAGTTCATTTACATTCTCCTTCACTTCTTTATTTAATATTGATAATGAATATCATTATCTGATATTATCATATTGGAAAATGATAATCATTGTCAACATAAAACTATTTAAAAACCTGGGGAGGTCTCATGAACCAAAAATCATGGAGTAAGGTTACTGAAGGATTGTATGGAGGTGCAGCAACGGCCGTTAATATTACTTCTAAGGGAACTTATCTTCTTGAAGCCAATGGCAGCGGAATCTACCGCAAAGAAAAAACGGGTCCCTGGACCCTTGTCAAAAAAACCAACGCGCGTCATCGACAACTCTATGTCCATTCCCATTCTAGCCTGATCTTGAGTTGTGGAGATAGAGGCTCGGTGCTCGTTAGCTTTAATGATGGAATTTCATGGTTTGCGAGAAATCAAGGAATCCCCCCTGCCACCTTATGGAACATTATCGCGATAAATGAAAATGAATGGTTAACACATACCTCTCATCACCTTTACTACACCTCAAACCAAGGGCAAATATGGAAGCGGATTAATCCCTTTGGCGGAGTTGAGGGAAGAAAACCTGATATTAGAACGATTTACCTTACTCAAAACGGTACTTGGCTCATTGGTACAAAAGTCCACCCTACTCTCGGAGGATTATGGGCGTATCTAGATGGAGATTGGGTTCATGTCAAAAGAGAACGCTTTGCCATGATTTCTTCGATTAGTGAATTCAATCAGCACCTGTTGATTGCGACAGGTGCGTGTAGAAGCTCGGGAGCCAACCGTGGAACAGTCAAGGCAATAAACCTCAGTCTATTTTCTCTTTCACAGGAAAATGAAGAACATTGGGACCTTATCGATAACCCGATCCCACAGAGAGGGTATCTCGATATTCACGTTAGAGCAAACCATGTCTATGTAGCCGCTTATGGTGACGGCAGCGAAGAAGCTCGAGGCGGCGTTTTTGAAGTCATTTGGCCAGAGAAAAAAATGCAACCCCTAGATCAGAATAAGGGGCAGGTATGGCGCATTGCCGGCAATGGATTAGAGTGGTTCAGCGCAGGAGCGAAATCAGTGGAATGCTCGATGCGTGACCCTGAATGGTTTCATGGGTTTCAGAATCTAAGCATTTCCGATCTCACCCTGCACGAAGGCAGCCTTTGGATTTCCACTTCAAATGAAGGAATTCTGCGAACTTCGGATGATCAACATTGGATCAAGCAAAATGAAGGGCTTCCGGAAGAGGCATGCTTATTTCATTTCAAAACGATAAAGAATCAATTCTATATGGAAACATCAAAGGGCATCTACGTTCGAGATGAAGAACATTGGATTCCTTGTCTTGCTGAATCTAGCTATGCGAGGATTTATGATTTTGAGGGAAAACCAACGATTTGCAACTTAGAGGGGCTATGGGTAAAGTCCAACCATGATTGGAGTATAGTGGATCCTTTTTCTGCTTCCACTGCCTTTCATCAGCTGTTTGACGCCATCTGTAACGATAAAGAATGGCTGATTGCCACAGACAAAGGGTTATATCAATATTCAAAAACGGGTGGCTTGGAAAAACTCCAATAAAATCTTGGGTTTGTTAAGCTTTTCTGGATGAAAAACAAGTGGCTAGGACTTACAAAAAAAGGACAGCTCTTTTGCAAAGAAGACCGCGGATGGGTCCTTCAGCTTCCCTATCCTTTCAAGATTTATAACCTGCAGTCATACCAAGACGATGGCATTCTTTATTGTACGAATAAAGGTCTATTTTTGTCTTCCAATGAGCAGCCACAACAGTTAAGATCCTTGTTTACCTGCCCTAATATCAGTAAAGCAATCCAGTTTAAAGACCAATATTATGTAGGTTCTTATTCGCATGGTCTATGGAGGTTAAATTAACATGAAAAAAGGACTTCGCTGTAACAGCAACAGCGAGGTCCTTCTTCGATTCTGCAATCATAACTTGGATTTTGGTTTGGACTAAACACAGCTAAAATTGGCCATGCTATATCATGGAGGTGATATACAATGGCGAGAGACGTTAAATGTGAAGTTAACAGCTGTGTTCACTGGGCGGCAGGAAACGAATGCAAAGCATCGTCCATCTATGTTGTCAATCGCATGAACAATAACCAAGCATCCACTTCTGCAGAGACCGATTGCAAAACCTTTGAACCCAAAATGTAAGAACCGGGGGGCAACTCTTAATGAGTTGTCCTTTTATTATTTTAACCAAAAATGATAATTGTTATCACGAATGAAGCAATTTTTTTATCCAACACTTACCTTTTTGTATTTCAAATGAGATGGCTCGCGCAGCCAAAGCCTATCTTCTAACTTTTAACGAATTTAGCCCATACCATTCCAAAGAAGCAACAAAAAAGAGGGCAACTTTGGTCTTATTCCCAAATAGGATTATAATGCCTATATTAATTCAACAGGTCCATGATCATCGCAATGACCGTCGTGAACGTGGTGCAAGCGTCCGTTCACTAGATAATCCATATGGTCCCCATGAGGAACGAGCTCGTGGCCGCAATCCTCCGAGTGGTTGCATTCGCAAGGACGCGGGCT
>JBEQAI010000199.1:0-6617 GCA_041640415.1 Ammoniphilus sp.
TGATCACGCAATCGTAATCGGGTAGGAGGCTCGCCCCTTGGCTGCGCAGGACCAGATCCGTAAAGAACAGAGCGTGGTTGGCGACAATAACCTGGGCCTTCTGTAATTTCCGGCGCGCTTGCTGGATAAAGCAGGAGTCGTGGAACGGACTTTCCTTGCCCATGCAATCGTCTGCATCTCCTTTAATATCGTCAAAAAAAGAAGAGGGCACGGAGAAGGGCAGTTCTTCTTTATCGCCATGACGCATGGATCCTAAGTTTTGCTGGACTTGTTGGGCCAGCGCCGCAAAGGGGGTTTCTTTCATCAAGGATTCGGAAATCAGCTGATCGAGCTTTCGTTTACAAATATAATTGCCTCGGCCTTTCGCGAGCTCGTAGCGGAAGTTTTCCCCCCACTCTGGATCGATGTCGGCCAGGATCGATTTCACTAATGGAAGTTCTTTTTGCAAGAGTTGGTTTTGCAGTGTGATCGTATTGGTCGAGATGATGACTCGTTTTTCCTCCTGCATCGCCCAGTACGCCGCTGGAAGAGCGTAACCAAAGGATTTTCCGGTCCCTGTTCCGGCTTCGATTAAGCTGTGCTTGGCTGTAGACAAGCTTTCCCAGACGGCTTTGGCCATGCGGAATTGAGCCTTGCGCGGCTGATAAGGCTGCATGCGCTTGGAGAGAAGTCCATCTCGTTTGAATATGTCATAAAGAAAAGTAGTCATCATTTATACCTGCTTTGCCATAGGTCTATCTCTCTATGATAACGCGGGTTTCTCTTGAGGTCTATGGCGGATTTGCAATTCGGCGTGGGGAAGATTACCATAGACATAGAACAATTATATAAAATGGTGTAAGGAGTTACGTCTATGGAATGGGAGATTTATCATATTAGTCAACAGACGGAAGTCAAGTTCGACGAAACCGAGGAAGAAGCGGTTCTCCTTTGTCAGGTTCCGCAAGCCGCGGAGCATTTCAAGAAGCTGTTGGATGGAGCCACGCAAGCGACATTGGATTTTGACGGAGGTGTACTGGAGGGAAAACCGGTCATCGGGTTTCGTCTGCGCAATGCCAATGGGGAATTTTATATTGCCTTGCCGAAACAAGACTGGGAACATCTGCTAGAGCAGCCCGATGAAATCAGCTTTCAATATGGAGAAGGGGAAAAAGCCCGCTTCACGTCTCCTTTTTACAATAGCATGTTTGAGCAATTTCTTGATCAGGTGATTGATCGCTACAATGATGGGGAAAAGGATGCCTTTACCGAAGCGATCGTTGCTGAGTTTGGCGAAGAAGACTAGACAGGAGCAAAAAGGCCATACCCTTCTAACTGCAGGGTGTGGCCTTCCTTCCTTTTATCCAAACCATTGAATTAAGCTGACCATAATCAAAAGGCCGATGATAAAGGAGAAGGTGGCTGCTTTCTCATGGCCGTCTCCATGGCTCTCCGGGATCAATTCCTTGTAAACAATGAACAGCATGGCACCAGCGGCAAAAGAAAGCCCATACGGCACCAATCCCGAAACGTAGGACGTCAAGTGATAGCCTATAACCGCGGTGACAATTTCCACGGCTCCTGTTAAGGAAGCCAGCAGAAACGCATTCCAGCGGCTGACTTGTTGGTTAATTAAAAATAAAGCGATGAGAAAGCCTTCAGGGGCATTCTGGATTCCGATGGCAAAGGCGATCAGGCCCCCAAGCTCTTCGTGACCGCTCGCGTAGCTGACCCCTACGGACAAGCCTTCTGGGAGATTATGCAGCGTGATCGCCGCTAAGACCAGAAAAGCTTTTTGATCCATGGCGATGTTGAATCTCGTATGTTCTAGATCCATATGAGGAACATACTTCTCTAGTAGAGTCAGCGTGAACGTTCCGAGCAGCACCCCAAAGCATAGGACAAACAGATTGGAAAGCGCGAGGGCTTCGGGGATTAAGCTAAACGTCGAGGCGGCCATCATGACGCCAGCCGTTAACGCGAGCAAAATATCCCGCCAGCGGTGCGTGACCTCTTTGAAAAATAAGATCGGCAGGGCTCCTACGCCCGTAGCCATAGCTGACAATACACTTCCGATATAGACTTCCATGATGTATGTTCCCTCCGTGAAACTTGTGATCGTGCTATGCGTATAAATAGAATCCAATCTATTGGTGAAGAGGAGGATGATTGTGAAAAAAGTGCTATTAAGCGGCCTCATGGTGATTGTACCGCTGGGGCTGACCCTTTATGTTCTCTATCTTGTCTATCAGTGGCTCGATTCTTTGTCGTCCTTTATCCCTTTACCTGAATTTCCAGGGTCCGGTATTATTTATATCGTATTGATTATCTCTCTAATCGGCTTCATTAGTCAATGGTGGATCGGTAAAAAAGGGATCGCCCTGATAGAAGCGATTATTACGAGGTTCCCGGTAGTCAAGACCTTATACTTAATGACCAAACAAACCATGTCCTCGTTAGCGGGAGAGAAGCGAGCCTTTTCCAAGGTCGTCCTCTACAAAGAACAAGAAGATGTGATGCGAATCGGGTTCCTCACGACGGAAGACGTTCATCAATTTGAACTGGGCCATGAGTATGTCGCTGTATACTTTCCGCATGGCTTGCAGGTATCCGGCGAGCTGCGTTTGCTCCCGCGTCACCGGTTGATCTTCGTGGACACGCCCGTAGAAGAAGCCCTGCAATTTTGCTTAAGTGCCGGAGTAGCCGCGAAGAAAAGGGAGACGTTATGAAATCACAACAGCGAGAGATTGACTTTGACCAGGAAAAACTTCAAACGTTAGCGAATAAGCTGTCCCAGCATTTTTGGCAGGTAGACCTGCAGATCCCGGTAGTCTGGAACGGCCGACTCACACGTGCCATGGGTCGATTCCTGTTTCATCAAAAAGGAAAGAAGCGAGAACCGCTTAAAATTGAAATGAGCAAGTATGCGGCTCAATTTATTGATCGAGAGATTTTTATTGCCGTCCTATTGCATGAGATGTGCCATTATCACTTATTTATCCAAAATCAGCCGTTTCAAGACCATCATCCTGTGTTTGAACAAGAGCTTCGCCGTGTGGGAGCCATCTCGACGAACACGGTGAAGCTCCCGACCAAAGCCTATCGATTAACCTGTACCAAGTGCAAGGGGGGACTTGGGATGATGAAGCGAATTAACCCCGACCGCTATCGCAGCGGATGCTGTCAGTCGCCGATCGCGCGAGAAGAAGTGCTGATGGGTTCCTTCCAATATGATGGGAAAATTCTAAAGCATAGCAAAGTTCGTTTTTTGTCATAATTTGCGGTAAACCTCTTGAAACCTTTTTTAAAAGCTCATCGTCTAACTGGGTGAATAGAATATTTTACCTGGAAAGGGAATGATTACGATGAAGAGCTTTCAAAAGAAAGGTTTTCCTATATTGCTAGCAAGTACCCTCATGTTCACCAGCGGCGTGATCCCGGCCTGGGCGAATGAGCCTGCGAAGCCAGCTGAGGTCACGCAAGACACGAAGGCGATGGAAGCCGCCAAGATTTCCAAGGAGCAAGCCCTTGAAATTGCTAAAAAAGCCGCGCCGATTCCCCAAGATTTTGTTCAGCGCAACGTGGAGTTCCATTCGAGTTGGTGGGGCCACCAAACGGCAGCCTGGATTATCTACTGGGATCGACAAACGCCACCTCATTATGGGCATGCCCAAGTGGTCGTCGATGCGGCAACCGGAAGTATTTTAAACATAGAAGTGTATAACAACCAAAACACGAAACCGAGTTACCCGCCTAAAACCGACATCACACGTGCCAAGGAAATTGCCCAAGCTTATATCGAAAAGAACTACCCAGACAAAGCCGGACAACTCATTTATGACGATCGCTACGAGCAAGCCGCGAAGCCGCCTTTGAACGGTCATGTTGAATATCCACTCGTGTTTAAGCGTTTGGTCAATGGCATTCCTTTTGAAGGCAATGAGATTCGCGTTACAGTCAACGGCGAAGGTCAGATGATCAACTTCGGTTACCGTTGGCAAGATGACTTGGAGTTCCCTAAGCCAGAAAAACTCTTGAGCCAAGAACAAGCTGTGAAGCTCTATCAGGATCAGGTCAAGCTGTCCCTCAAACTTCTGCCTCAGTGGGGACCTGTATCAGAAAGAAAGACCTATGTGGGCTATTTGCCTCAAAACGCCAATCATTATCATGAGCCGATTTATATCCGGGCGACGGACGGAGCGCTTGTTACGATTTGGGGAGATGTCATCAACGAAGCCGATACGGTTCGCATTCCCGTATCCGATAAGAAGCTCGGTGAACTGACAAAAGGAAAGGTCACGGAAGCGCAAGCATTAGAGATCTTGAAAAAGCATTTTACTTTACCTAAGGATGCCAGCATGATTCGTTCTTCGTTTAGAGAACAATGGGGGGAAACGCAAACCTCGGTATGGGAATTTAACTGGGAGACTCGAAATGAAGGAATGGTAGCCGGTTGGTCTATGGCGGCTGTAGACGCGATGACAGGTCGAGTTCTCAACTATAGCAATGAAAAGCATGTGATTATGGAAAAAGAGGGAGCGACCAAAGTCGATGCCAAGGTGAAAAGAGAGCAAGCACAACAAAAGGCAATGGAACTCATGAGAACCTTGCATCCAGATATCGCCCACCAGCTCTATCTGCAAAAAATGCCGCCTTCTCCATATGAAGAAGCTCAAGCGCGATACCACTCGTTTATGTTTGTCCGTGAAGTCAACGGGATTTCACTTGAGCATGGAGGGATCAACGTGAATATTGATGCGCTCACGGGTGATGTCAGTCATTACTGGTTCCATGGAGAAAATTTGACCATCCCTGAAACGAAACAGAACTATATTTCACCTCAACAGGCCCTTTCCACGTACATGGCCCGTTTAGAAATCCCGTTAATTTATATGCTGCCGCAAGAAAAGCCGGTGATGAACCCCGGAACCACAGTCAAACCGAATAAAAAAGCCATGCTGATTTACCAGCCCCGGTTAAAAGAGTTTGGTGAATCCGTTTTCCTTGATGCTGTGACAGGTAAGTGGACGAATCGGGAAACCGGCCAAGCGGTGGTGGAAGTAACAGAGGTGAAGGATATTCGCGGTCATCGTGCAGAAAAAGAGCTCCAGACCTTACTGCGTTACAACGTGTTTGACGTGGATAACGGGATGATCAAGCCAGACGAAGAGATTACCAGGGGAGAACTGGTGAAAATGCTAGTCTTGGTTGAAAACAACGGATATCGGGTTTGGTATGATGGAGCAAGACCAGCAACGTTCTCGGATGTTAAAAAAGATTCGCCGTACTTCTCTTATGTGGAGCACGCGATTGATCGAAATTGGATTGATCGGAACCAGACCGCCTTTAATCCAAACGAAAAAATTAATCGAGAAGAGCTAGCCACTCTGATCATCCGGGCCCTAGGCTTCGAGAACTTGGCCAAGATGGACAATTTATTTATCAATGACCTGCAAGATGCCGATACCATCAAAAATATCGGGGCTGCCATCCTTGCTTCGAAGCTGGGGATTGTGGAAGCCCAAAACGGGAAGTTTGTTCCCCAAGGACAGGTCACCCGTGCAGACGCAGCTGTTTCCTTCTCGCGCTATTTGACTAAAAGAAGTGAATTAAGATACTAACCAATTCCATTCTCGTGCATAGACTATCATCAGAGGAGTGAACTTCTCAAAGTGATCAAAACGCGAGGGTGTTTGAAAGTGGTTAAAACAATTCTTGAAGCCGATCTGCTTGCACTCAGTTTAGGGCTGAAGAAGTGTCGATCGTCCGCTTTTTAGCACTAATTTATTAGCCCTAAGGAGGATTCAAGCATGCAAGGTAAAGTTAAATGGTTCAATGCGGAAAAAGGATACGGATTCATTGAACGTGAAGATGGTGGAGATGTATTCGTTCATTATAGCGCGATCCAGACAGAAGGGTTCAGAACCCTTGAAGAAGGCCAACAAGTCAAGTTCGACATCGTCGAAGGAAACCGTGGTCCTCAAGCTGCTAACGTTGTTAAAGTGAAATAACTGAGAAAGGAGCATCCTTTAGGGGGTGCTCCTTTTTTAGGGTCCATTCGTCAGAAAAATACATTTTTTTAATTAGTCGATTAACTAACTCGTCTTATTCCGTCGAAAACAAGCGATTCAGCGAAGAGATTGCCGCTTCTTTCTCCCGATCCACAGCGTGAACATAAATATTGGTGGTGGAGATATTTTCATGTCCTAAGAGCTCTTGCACCACCTTAATATTAGCGCCATTCTGCAAGAGTAACGTTGCAAAGGTATGGCGGAGTTTGTGAGGAGACAGCTTACGGACGGAGGTTTCGTCGATGTTGGCAATACGCGCGTATTTTTTTACGATCTCGTAGACGGCTTTCCGACTAATGCGGGTATGGTCACGATTGAGAAAAAGGGCATTCTTATGCTCTTTCGGAATCTTCTGAGGGCGTGCATCCAGATAACTGCTAATGGCCAAAAAGGTTTGCTCATTGACGTGCAGGGTTCGGTTTTTCTTGCCTTTTCCTAAGACGGAAAGGGTGGTGTTCTCCCGGTGAAGACGAATACTTTCGGTATTCAAGCTGCATAGTTCAGAGACTCGCAAGCCGGAGTTGAGGAACAGCAAAATAATCGCACGATCGCGAATTTCAAGCTCAG
>JBEQAI010000200.1:0-6616 GCA_041640415.1 Ammoniphilus sp.
TCCAATCGGTCGAAACAATATCTGTCTGGAATATCGGCTCGGTATCTGTTCCATAGATCCACTTCTCCTCTTTCTTTTTATCTAACGTAAGGGATACGTCTAATAATTGAATTATCTATTAAAATGAAGGAATTCGCAAAGGTCTGTCGAATAAAATCTGGTAAAGCAATCGCTTACACTAATTGGTGTTCAAACAAAGGGAGGGGTAAAGTATGAATCTAGGCGGATTTAAGAACCGAGAGATTTATGTGGATTTATCTGTTGGACAAGTGAGCTATCGCCCTCTGAACGAAGAACTAGTTACCAAGTATATCGGTGGCCGTGGGCTAGGGGTGAAGTACGTGTTGGATAACGGGCCAGAGGTAGACCCGCTATCAGAAGACAACATTCTCTGTATTATGACGGGACCGGTTACTGGTTCAAGATCGACCATGAGCGGACGTCTCTGTATGGTGACGAAGTCTCCATTAACCGGAACGGTAACGGATTCCCACATGGGAGGCTGGTCTGCTGCCCGCTTGAAGTGGGCGGGAATCGACAATGTGATTTTTAAAGGGAAGAGTGACAAGCCTGTTTATTTATATATTGAAAATGGTGAAGCAGAGCTTCGCGATGCAAGTGAGCTTTGGGGACAAGGAACCCGTGCTACCGTGAAGGCAATGCAAGACCGTTATGGCAAAGACGATCTGAGTGTGATCTGCATTGGTCAAGCGGGAGAGAACCAGGTTCTTTACGCTGGCTTTATCAATGAGCATGACCGCGCTGCTGGCCGCGGAGGTACGGGAGCTGTGGCTGGATCCAAGAATCTGAAGGCTATCGTCATTAAGGCTGCCCAGAAAGGCAATATGCCTCAGCCTGCCCAAGCAGATGAATATAAGCAGGCTAACCAAAAGGCCCTGAAGGCCGTAATGGAAGGCGGTTTGACTGCTCCGAAGAAGGGCGGATTATCCGTTTACGGAACTAACGTATTAACGAGTATCATCAATGAAGTCGGAGCACTTCCTACGAAAAACTCCCAATTCTCTCATTTTGAAGGGGCCGAAGGGCACAGTGGAGAAACGGTAAATGCAACGCTTCTAGTCGCTGACAACACCTGTCATGCCTGTCCTGTGGCCTGTAAGAAGGAAGTGGAGGTCAAGGAAGGAAAGTACAAGACGAGAGTAGAGAGCTTCGAATACGAATCGGCTTGGGCCTTGGGGGCAAACTGCGGATTGAGCCATGCCGAGCCGATTGCCTATATGATTGATCAGTGCAACGAGTATGGGATGGACACGATTGAGCTAGGAAATGCGCTCTCCTGTGCCATGGAGGCTTATGAGAAGGGTCTTATCGAAGAGAAGATCGATTGGGGCGACGCCGATCGCATGATCCAGCTAGCTGAAGATATCGCTTTCCGCAGAGGATTCGGAGCGATTCTGGCTGACGGACCTACGCGTGCCGCCGTTCAATTCGGTGAACCTGGCTTAGCTATGGCAGTAAAAGGCCAATCAATTCCAGCCTACGATCCTCGCGGTATCCAAGGAATTGGGTTAGGCTATGCGACCAGTAACCGTGGAGCCTGCCACTTGCGCGGATATACGGTAGCGAGTGAGATTGCGGGGATTCCTGAGCCAACGGATCGCTTGAAGCCAGAAGGAAAGGGAGAGCTTCTCAAGATTTTCCAAGACCTTCTTTCTTTCTCCGACTCTATGAATATTTGCAAGTTCTCTTCCTTCTCCGAGAACGCGGACAACTATGCGGAGCAATATTCAACCATGACGGGGATTGCGTTTACTGCGGATGATGTCATGAAGGCGGGAGAACGCATCTATAACTTAGAGCGGCATTATAATAACCTAGCAGGCTTTAACAAGCGTGAAGACGACTTCCTGCCGAAGCGCTTTACGGAAGAAGCCGCGACTGGAAACAGCGCAGGCCATATCAGCCGTATGGATATTATGTTGGATGAATACTACCAAGTTCGCGGATGGGAAGATGGAGTGGTACCGGAAGCGAAGCTGAAAGAGCTTGGGATTCTGTAAGAAATGAGGAAAGGTGGGACCTATTGGTCTCACCTTTTTCTTCATCCTCCTGCACGCATGGTTTTCTTTCGGTATTGGACAAGGAGATCATCAAGCTGCTCTTGCGTAGGGGCCTGGAAACGGATATGAACCCCATTAATAATAAAGGTCGATGTAATGCGGACTTCTTCCTCACGCAAAACCTCTGCCGTCCAATGGGGACCCTCAAATCGGAAAGGGAACTCATCATTACGTTTCTTTCCTCCAATCTCCTCGAGGTAATCCAAGAGATAGTGGAGTACAATCCCTCGGAATTCTAAGGTGATTTCGCTCATCTTTATCCTCCTGCAACCGGTGGGAAAAGAGCGAACTGATCGGTCGACTTGACCTTCGTCTGGAGACCCTCCTCATGGATGATGTTTCTCCCATTTAAGAAAACGTGTACAAAAGGCTTCAGCGTGCGTTCTTCGGTGAAGACTTCCTCTTCAAAAGCAGGATAGAGCTTAATAAGATTCTCTAGGATTTCGATGACCGTATCGCCCTCTTGGCTAGGGACTTCAACGGTCTTGTCACGGACAATTTCTCGGAAGTTCGCGAACACTTTTACGATCATCTCTCAACGTCTCCTTTTTTAGTCTATTATAATAGAAAATAAGAGAATCAGGGGAGGAATCTGTGATAAAATGTAAGATATTAATCTCAACGGCTGGAGGCAAACATGAAATTCTTTAATGTAAAGACCGTTCAAGAGACGCTATCCATCATTCGCGAGTATTATAAGCCGTTTCGCAAGCCCGTTTTAGTTTCCCTGCAGGACTCGCTGGGAAGAGTGCTCGCTGAGGATATATACTCCACTGAGAACGTACCGCCGTTCGCTCGTTCTACCGTGGACGGGTTTGCCGTCAATGCAAGAGATACATTTGGAGCTTCTGACTCTCTTCCCGCTTTTTTGGATGTCACCGGCAGAATCGAAATGGGAAAAGCAGCGGATCGCCACTTGCACGAAGGCCAGGCCCAGTATATCCCCACAGGCGGAATGCTGCCTCCTGGAGCGGATAGCATCGTCATGATAGAGCACGTTGAAGAGCTTGGCAACAATCTATTAAATGTCTACAAGCAGGTAGCTCCTGGTGAAAATATTGTGCAAGCTGGTGACGATGTGCGAGAGGGCGAGCTCGTCATGAAGGCTGGAAGAAGACTGAGGCCACAGGATTTAGGGGTGCTGTCTTCGATTGGCCAAACCGAGGTCAAGGTATTTCCACGCCCGGTGGTCGGGATTCTGTCTACAGGGGATGAAATCGTTCCTCCTGAGAAGAAAGCGCTGTCTCCTGGTGAGGTGCGCGACATTAACGGAGTCACCATTGGCGCCGCTGCCGGTGAATATGGGGCCGAGGTGATTTATGCGGGCATCGTTCGCGATGACTATGAAGAGTTTTTGCAGCGGGCGAAGGAGCTTTTTGATCAAGCCGACTTTATGCTCCTGTCCGGGGGAAGCTCCGTTGGCACCCGCGATTTTACCGTCCAAGTGCTGGCCGCTTTAGGGGATCCGGGGGTATTGGTTCATGGGGTTTCGATTAAGCCTGGCAAGCCAACGATCCTTGCGAAAGCGGGGGAGAAGCCGATCATGGGACTGCCTGGCCATCCGGCTTCGGCTATGATTATCTTTGACTTATTCGGAATACCTATCTTAGAACAGATTGAGGGAGTGGTTCAGGAGCTTCCTGATATTCGACTCGATGCCAGAATCTCTCGCAACATCCCTTCGGCTGTGGGCCGTTCCGATTATGTTCGCGTTCGATTAGAAGAAAGGGGCAGCGAGCTGTGGGCCGTACCGGTCTTCGGAAAGTCAGGACTCATCTCTACGATGGCCGACAGTCATGGGATTGTTGAGATTGCGGCGAATAAAGAAGGCATTCTAGAAGGACAAATGGTTAAAGTCAAGCTATTCAGCTAACAGCAGGGGGAGAAAACCATGCGCAAGATCTACTTAGAAGACACACCGCTTCATGAGGCTCAGCGTGACATTCTTCATAGAGCGATGTTTGAAAAAAAGATAGAATGGATTCCAACTCAACAAGCGCTAGGCCGTGTGACCGCCCAAGCTATTTTTGCTAAAGTATCCATGCCGAACTACCATGCCTCGGCTATGGACGGGGTCGCGGTTAAAGCGGAAAAAACCTACAAAGCCAATGAGCTGAATCCTGTCCAGTTGGTCCGTGAACAGGATTATGTCATCGTCGATACCGGCGATCCGATCCCTCCTGGTTTTGATGCGGTAATTATGATTGAAAATATCCATCAAATTGATGCAGACACCATAGAAATTCTAGATGCAGCTGCACCATGGCAGCATATTCGGCCGATCGGAGAAGATGTGGTGGTGGGAGAAATGATCGTTCCGGCTCACCACAAGCTGCGTGCCGTTGACCTAGGGGCCCTGCTTGCCGGAGGGAATGTGAAGCTTCCGGTATTGGCGAAGCCGAAGGTCGCCGTGATCCCAACAGGAACAGAGCTTATCCCTCCTTCTGAAGAGGTTCAGCTCGGGGAGATCATCGAATTTAACGGAACAGTTTTCAGTGCTTACTTAGAAGAATGGGGAGCTGAACCGATTTATCGAGGAATCGTAAAGGATGACTATGAACGGATCAAAGAAGCGGTAAAAGAGGCGGTAAAAGAATCCGATATCGTGCTGCTGAATGCAGGATCGTCCGCAGGAACCGAAGATTTTACCTACCATGTTGTAGCGGAGCTAGGGGAAGTGCTTACCCATGGGGTGGCTACGAGACCTGGCAAGCCTGTCGTGATCGGTTTAGTCGAAGGTACGCCCGTGATCGGACTGCCCGGCTATCCCGTTTCCGCTTATCTCAATCTTGAGTGGTTTGCCCGCCCGCTGGTGCATCACTACTATGGACTCATAGAGATTGAACGTCCGAAGCTTAAAGTCAAGATGGGGCGACGCGTTGTATCCGTCATGGGTGCCGAGGATTTTGTACGGATGACAATCGGCTGCATTGACGGGCAGTATGTAGCCAATCCTTTGACTCGCGCTGCTGGCGTGACCATGTCCATGGTTCGGGCCGATGGACTGCTGCGGATCCCTCCAGGAAACTTGGGCTACGAGCAAGGGGACATGGCTGAAGTCGAGCTTTACCGCCCGTTGGAGCAAATCAACCAAACCATTGTGGTAACAGGCAGCCACGACCTTTCGGTAGACGTCTTACATTCGTTGCTTCGGGAGAAGAATGCTGGACAATTCTTTGTTTCTTCCCATGTAGGCAGTATGGGTGGTATAATGTCTATCCAAAAGGACGAAGCCCATATGGCCGGCGTCCATCTTTTTGATGAAGAGACCGGAACCTATAATGTTCCTTTTATAGATAAGTACTTGCAGGGGAAAGATGCGATCCTGATCAACCTGGTTTACCGCCAGCAGGGTTGGATTGTGGCCAAGGGGAACCCCTTAAATATTCAGAGCGTATCGGATCTTGCCCGAGATGGCTTGACCTACATTAACCGACAAAGAGGGGCTGGAACAAGATTGCTGTTCGATTATCTCCTCAAGCAGGATGGCGTGAGCCGCCAGCAGGTCTATGGGTATGACCGGGAAGCCATTTCCCATTTGAGCGTGGCTGCCGCGGTAGCCGGCGGAACGGCGGATGCCGGGCTTGGCATCTATTCGGCAGCGCAAGCAATGGGACTGGATTTTGTGCCGATTGCTGAAGAACGGTATGATTTGTTGATTAGCCGCTCCTTCTATGAAAGCGAAGAAGGGAATAAGCTTCTTTCCTTGATTCATTCTGCAGAATTTATGGCCGAGGTAGAAGCGCTTGGCGGATACTCCTGCCGAGATACGGGCAAGGAGGTTTATCGAACCTTTTAAAAGACGAATGGAGAGTGGGTGAATAGATGTCTGATCAAACCATGGATACGTTAGGACGTCCACTCCGGGACTTGCGCATTTCGGTGACAGACCGCTGCAATTTCCGTTGCCAATACTGCATGCCGGCGGAGATCTTCGGTCCTGATTTTAACTTCCTTCCTAAAGAGAAGCTGCTGAGCTTTGAAGAGCTCACGCGAGTGACCAGGATCTTCACCTCGTTAGGGGTGCAGAAGATTCGCATCACGGGTGGAGAGCCGCTGATGCGGGTGGACCTTCCCGTGCTGATTGAAATGCTGACCCAAGTGGAGGGCGTTGAGGATATCGCCATGACGACGAATGGCTCCTTGTTGCGGAAGCATGCACCTGCGCTTAAGAAAGCGGGACTAAAGAGAGTGACCGTGAGTCTAGATAGTCTTGACGATGAGCGATTTGGCAAGATGAACGGCCGCGGAGTCAAAGTGGAAACCGTTCTGGACGGCATTGATGCGGCAGCGGAAGCCGGTCTCGGGATCAAAATCAATATGGTCGTTCAAAAAGGAGTCAATGATCAGGATATTCTTCCCATGGCTCGCTACTTCTATGAAAAAGGCCACACTCTCAGATTCATAGAATTCATGGACGTCGGCAACTCGAATGGCTGGAAGCTAGACCAGGTCGTTCCAAGCGCGGATATCGTAAGAATGATCCATCAAGAGCTTCCTCTTGAAGCTACTGATCCAAACTACTATGGCGAAAC
>JBEQAI010000201.1:0-6604 GCA_041640415.1 Ammoniphilus sp.
AAAAGGGGAGATGCCTAGTGAGTAGATCCTTTCATAGATTAGAGCCTCAGAACATTGTGGAAATTCTAACCCGCATTTACGAAAAAGCACAAAGTGAGCATTCGTTGGAAGCAAAGGAAATTATTCAAGAGATGATCTTTCATCTCGAAGCTTATCTATCCAAAAAACTTACATAGAGGAGGAATAACGAAAGGGAGCCAGAATGGCTCCCTATTTATATGGGCAAAATAGCTGTCCCATCTTCTGGAATTGTAAGGTAGAGGTCTCGGCTCGGTCAAGCCACTCGCTGCGTGCCTGCCTGCTCTGATCAAAGAAGCTTCGAGTAGAGGACTGGACTTGTTCACAGGTTGTCTTGACAGCTTCATGGGCTGGTGCAAAAAGTTCATGCTGCGGCAAGAAGTTCATCAGGCCTTGAGAAAAAGCGGCTTGCTGCTCTAACACCTCGAGGCTCCACTTTTCCCATTGATCTTGGATAGAGCTTATCGCTTGAAGCTGTTCCTTCCAACTTGTTACAAAAGGATGAAGCTCATGGGTCTCCGCTTCTTGTTCTGCGATCGGTTCGACAACGGGTTCAACAACAGGCTCAGCGGTGAGGGGCTGCTTATCTAAAAGCTGCTGCTCAATCTGGCTAGCGACCTCATCTGAAATTTCGGTTTCGGTTTCTACCACGTCTTCTGCGACTTCAGTTACATTCTGCTCTTCGTTTATATTCCCCATTTTCCTTCTCCTTTTCGTCACCATCGGAGGTACCTCCCTACGAATTATCTTCTTATGTGTAATTTACACTTATGTGGTCCCTAGTGTCAATGGATTTTATGAAAATATTTCTAAAATAGGATTTTTCCGAATAGGTCTGTAAAAAGAGGTGAGCAAAAAGTGAACTACATTCGATTAAAATCCGCGATCCATCTCCGTCAATTGACCGATCGGTTGCGACACCACCCCGAAATCCTAGAGCTCCAGCTGTTTGAACAAGACCTATATCAGCCGAAGAGAGTAGCGAATGTCATTCGAATGTTAAAGGACAAAGGAATTACTGTCTACTTGCATCATCCCATGAGGTGGAGAGGAGAATATGTGGACATTTTGAGTGAGGATCCCGACCGTCGAGACTATTATGACTGGTCCTGTGCAGAACTCGGCGAGTTATGCCAGCGTGAAAGGGTAAGGTGCGTCGTCCATGCTCACTATGCCCATACCGAATGCACTCGATTGGACCCCGTGCGAGATTCAAGACGGCTGCGGGAACGCATCGAACAAATCCACGACCGAGCACCGGACTGGTTCCTGTGGGAAAATACAACCCAGGGCCTGTTTTCGCAGGAAAATCCTTATCTGGTATCGGAAGTCGTGAGACCCTTGGCTCTACCGTTATGCATGGATATCAGCCATGCCTTTATCGCTGTCAAAGGAGATAACAAAGAGCTCCAGCAATCCATCGCTGAAGCCTATCCGTACATCGCGTATTATCATGTGGTGGACAGTCAGGGCCAGGGCCATGACTCGCTTTCGTTGGGAGAGGGGAAAGTGGACTGGGGAGCGGTACTGCCTTTTTTGCGAGACAAAGATTTTATTTTTGAAATCGGCCTGGAAAACGTCGAAGACTGCACACCAATGGTTGAGAGTGCGCGTTATCTCGCGCGGCTCATGTCACGTTCTGCCGCTAGTTGGGCCTGATCGTAACCCTTGTGCCAATCGGCACGATTTTCGAAAGCTCTACCACGTCCTCATTGTACATCCGAATACATCCTCTAGACACTTGCCTACCGATACTCCATGGCGCATCCGTCCCATGAATACCATAGCCAGGCTTATTCAGCCCCATCCACATGGCCCCATACGGGCCTCCCGGATTCGGGGCTTTGTTAATGATCGTGTAATCGCCTGTTGGCGTGGGAGTAAGCATTTTTCCTACCCCCACGGGAAAGCCGCGCACGACAATTTCATCTTTTAACAAGTAGAGCTGCCGTTTATTAACGGAAACTATGATACGATACGACACGTTGGATCACCTCGTGATATTGTATTCGACTAGACGGGAGATGGTACGGGGAGGCCCATACTGCATTTTCAAACATTCTGTGAAATGTATCCGCTTTCCACCTTCGCGCCTAAAAATAACGGTATAATAGAGATAGATCTTAATAAAAAGGAGTGAGTGGAGATGTTAACCTTTGAAAACATGGCCGCGTTTATCTGTCACTATGGTGGTACTCCTAAAGTTGATCTTATGAAAATGTACCGAGAAAGCATTAGAGAGTATGATCTCACAGGGGAGCTTCGTCACTATCAGAGGGCTAAAGCCCTTCTCACGATGGTGAAGATGTTGGATGAAGGAATCGAATTTAAAGAGCGTTTAACTACAACGTCATACTATTTTGAGCCAAGTGAAGGATGGGACGTGTTGTATGATTACTTGGAAGAAAAGATTTTGCACTAAGACCAGATAGGGAAAGCAGCTTCCTAAACACCGTATGGGGGCTGTTTTTTCTATTTCTGTTAATTATTAATAGTTTAAAGTTGGTTCCTCCTATGACAGAATGGGGTAGAGATTTTATCCAGTGAGGGGGCTGCTCTACTATGACACCGAAAAGACTAGGCATTATTTTATTGACTATATTTTCATTGATGATTGTAGGATGTTCCAAGCAAAGCGTTGAGGATATCCAAAAAGATAAGCAAGCGGCGGAAGAGGTAATCCGTGCTTTTGAAGGGGCGCAAGCGAGTGTGACGTACAGCGATCCGGCTTCTTTTGAGAGTGGGGATCAATACCTAACCGCTGATTATGCGAAGAAATACCATGAAATGCGTGCGGGGATGAAGCAGTTTATCCTAGATTCTCAGGCTGTGGTAACAGGAGCTGAGCCGAACGTAAAATTTATCAAGCATTCAGGAAAAGACTTTCAATATTCACTGAGCTCAAACCGAACCATTACGAGTGAGCTGACAAAGGATAGCGCAGTCTCACAGATTGAGTATGTGGTAACCGTGACAAAGCAGAAGGACGGCAGCTTCTTAATCAGCAATATGGAGGAGCCGAAATAGGCTATATAAAGAGGATCATCCTGTGAGAGGGATGATCTTTTTTTGGCTTAAGGCGGTCTGGCTACTCTTTTTCTACCCTGCTCACGAAACTGGGTGCAACAGTACGGGAAGAACCGTCTTATATGTGGTCGAACTACGAATATAAACTTTTTGTTTATGAAACCTGTTGTGAGTGATGGTTCCAAGTAGGTGGGTCATCTGGTTGTTCTATAGCCGCCAATCTAAGCTTTCCAATGGTTTCATATTGAATGGACCCCCTAGCTGTATTACTATGTACAGGACTCTAACGTACACAGGAGGAAACAACATGAACAAGCACACAGTTAAAGGCTTCATCCTTGGTATGGTAGCTACAGTATCTGTAGGGGCAGGTTTGGGAATGGCTGCTGCAGACACTTTTAAGAATTACTTCACCGACGTGGCTAAAGAAAAATGGTATGCAGAAAATGTAGAATGGGCAAAAGATATGGGATTAATGAATGGAACAGGCAACGACAAGTTCAGCCCTGACAAAGCTTTGACCCGTGCTGAAATGGCTACCGTTCTTCGCAACCTTTATGATAAAGGATTTTTTGTAAAGCAAGAGGCGCCACAAGCTCCTGTAACTGAAACGCCTGCAGCTGAAACTCCAGAAACTACAGAGGAATCTGCAACGACTGAAGAGCCGGCAACAACGCAAGGACCAGCAACTGAAGAGCCAGCTGAAGGAGACGTAACACCAGAAACGCAAACCCCTGCTGCTAACTAATACGTTGAGCCCCACCCAATGAGGTGGGGCTTTTACATACTATCATTTCCATCCCCGATGCATCATCCCCATCATCATCCCATGCCCACCACCTGCATGACAAGCTTCAAACATCGCTTTCAACTCCGCGTCACCCATCTCCGGATGCATATCCTTCATATGCGGCAGCATCCGCTCAAAATCGGGGGTTGCAGTAGCTGCCCAAGCTCCGGTCACACCAACCAACAATAGTGTCCCAACGATTCCTGCCATCATCCAACGTCTCATGCCCTAACCCTCCTTTCTTTTTTCTACTTAGATTATCTCATTTAACTATGTAGAAAAAATGAAGAAAAGGGTGCTATACTAGTTTCTGTCAGTTTTAATCATTAGGAAGTGAAACGATGCAAATCCAAGAGGAATCCTCTGTTAAAAGACGCAGAAAAACGAATGCCAACCAACAGCTTCTCATCCTGGCGTTGACTTTGATGGTATGGGGTGGGCTGCTTTATGGCGGTTATTATCTAGCGAATCAGTACATTAAAAATACTCAGGCATATGTTCAGCAGCAAATCCAAGAGGTCAAGCTTCATAATGAACAGCAGGTGGCCTTGCTCCAGACGGAGCTGCTTAAGATGCAGGAAGAGCTAGGGCTCATTAAAGAGGAATTGGCTTTTGCCGACGAAACCTTGAATGGGACGAATCAGACAAAGCACGCTCTGCAGGAACGGATGGCAATGCTCGACAGCCAGCTGACGCAATTAAAAACCTCGCTTAAGCATCTGGAGGAAGCTGCCCGTGCCCAGTAAGGTTCTTCTGTTTATGTTTTGGCTGACGGCGCCGGTGATCGGTTTTATGCTTGCGTTTTATCAAGCGGATTATCCCTTTTTTCCGGCTGAGCCCTCGGGTCTCCAGCTCCCTGTTGAGCCTTTGACGGAAGGCATCCAGCTAGTGGAGGAAAAAATCAAACAAACGCAGGACTTGATTGTCAAAATCCAGTTAGGTGCCGAGTCGGAAAAAAAAGAGTTTGAGCAGCAAAACCAGCAAATAGCCCAGCTTCTTGAGAACAGTCAAACGCAGCTCAAGAAGTCCGAGGATGTTCTCGATCAGATTCTTTCGAATATGCTGGGCAAGCCGATTGGACAAACCTTTGGGAAACGAGCGACCATTAAGGTCTTTTCTTTAGAGGAGGCAGGCTATAAGGGGTTTATGGCGAAGGTCAAGCTTCATGATCCACAGGCCTTGAAGATGGTGCTCGGACACGATGCGGTAACGAGTAAAGGGGAGACCACGAGTCAAGCCGCGAGGCGGAAGCAGGCCGTCTTGGCCATCAATGCAGGAGGATTCCGCACCGATGCGCAAGGTCAACTGGTTCCCCTGGGGATTACGGTGGTGGATGGGCAGGTTCGGACTTTCTCAAATTCGACGTCCCTGAGCTTTGTTGGCTTTAATCAGCAAGGAAGATTAGTAGGAGGCAATATTGCGACTCCGGAGCAGCTTCAGCAGATGGGGATTTTGCAAGGGGCGAGCTTTCTTCCGACCCTCCTGCAAGGAGGGCAGAAGCTCCCGATTCCTGCGGAGTGGGCGAGGAAAAAGCATCCGAGAACCCTGATCGGCCACTTTTCCAATGGGGACTTGTTGTTCATTGTGATTGATGGACGGAGAAAAGGGTGGAGCGAAGGTGTCACGCTGGAGGAAGCGCAGAATAAGCTGTTGGATTTTAAAGTGAGGGATGCCTATAACCTGGATGGGGGAGGCTCGAGTGTTTTTTACTATAACGGTAAAGTTCTGAACCGGCCTTCGGATGGGAAGGAAAGACCGGTGTCTACGAATATCGTAATCCTTCCGTAAGGATAGGAACCCGACCCCGTGGGCAATACTGGACGTAGAGGTGATCTGCGTCGTGATCGGGATAGATAAGGTTTATCACTTTTTCTTTTATGGAATCATTGCATTAATCTTAGGGACCGTGGCTTGCCAGCTTTCGCCGAAAGGAAGGGCGCTGCAGCGGATTATGGGCGTGGCATGCGTGCTGTTTTTGGTGGGGATGCTGGATGAATATCGGCAATTTTTTCTTCCGGGTCGAGATACGGAATACTTAGATGTACTGGCAAATGGGGCGGGGATCCTAACGGGGCTGGTGGTGCCCGTTATTTTGCTCCGGGCGGAGCTGAAGAAGGGAACGGTTTCCTTTTTGGCGTGGACTCCAGTGGTGTTGCTCATCGTTCCTTTATTTGCGGGGGTCGTCCTGATCACGACGAAGGCGCCGCCGACCCCGTTTTTTGTTCCAGGCAGTGAAAAAGCAACGGGAATGGCTACCCAGGTGGTTCGGTTGAACCCGCCAAAAAATAAGGCCTACCATCAGTTTCGGGAAAAATATGTGCCGCAGCTGCTTTACATTGAAAAGGAATATAAGCGAGAGCTAAAAGAGTTGCTTTCGTACGCCAAACAGGGTAACTTTCATCACTATTGGTTGATGTATAAACTAGGACAAGCGGTGGATCTACAATTTGAGCAGGTGATGATCCAGATGAAGCGGAGCGCCAACCAAGAAGGGATTCAACGGAGCGTGCTGAAAAAGGTAGAAAAAGAGTTTTACCAGCGCAAAAGGGTGCAGCGAGCCAAGCTGGTCAAGCAGGTGCTGCTAGAAAAATAGCTTCCGATGCATCGGAAGCTATTTGGCTTTGGAATAAGCCCAAAGAATCGTGTATTGATCTTGATCGACAGCCAAAAATACATCCTGCTGGATTACAAAGTCTCCAAACGAGCTATAGTAGGAAAGCGTCGCCGGGATCTTGATCACCTCGGCTAGTTTGGTGGCTCCAGGGCTCA
>JBEQAI010000202.1:0-6574 GCA_041640415.1 Ammoniphilus sp.
CCTGAATCGTTTCCTCTGCCTGATACGGGTGAATTTTGGCAAATCCCGCATAACGGGCCACATCTTCATTGATTTTCGGGTTATATTTCATCGTGCAGGATCCAAGGGGATAAAACCCGGAATCAATTCCATGATTACGATTGGACAATTCCGTATAGTGCCGCATGAGATCAAGCTCCGATACTTCCGGCAATTCCGCCGGGGTTTGGCGGATCAGGTGTGCCGGAATCTCGGATGTCAGATCCATAGAAGGAACATCACTGTCGGGCAGGCTATAGGCTGCTCGACCTGGTTTGCTCATTTCAAAAATAAGAGATTTTCCCTTGTTGTTAAGCACGTCCGATCTCCTCCAATCCTTGTACTAAGGAATCAATTTCTTCCTTGGTGCGCGCTTCCGTTACCGCGAGAAGCATATGGCCTGCAAGCTCCGGATAATCCCGTCCCAGGTCATACCCTCCCACAATCTTACGTTCTAACAGAGCTTGATTGATTTCCGTTACACTGCCAGGAACTTTGACAACAAACTCATTAAAGACAGGAGCATCGAACGCGATCTTATAGCCGGCTAAGCCTGCAATTTTGGCCTTTGCATAATACGTTTTTTCGATATTCATCCTAGACATTTCTTGAATCCCAAGCTTTCCGATGGCGGACATCGCCACAGAAGCGGCCAATGCATTCAGGGCCTGGTTGGAACAAATATTGGATGTCGCCTTTTCACGGCGGATATGCTGTTCACGAGCCTGCAAGGTCAAGACGAAGCCGCGCTTTCCTTCTTGGTCTACCGTTTGTCCGACGATCCGTCCCGGAATTTTGCGCATCCATTTTTCTCTGACGGCAAAATATCCGCAAGAAGGGCCTCCGAGCTGCATCGGGATCCCGAATGGCTGGGCATCCCCCACCACAATGTCCGCTTGGAATGCCCCAGGGGGCTGCAATGTGCCTAATGCCAGCGGATTGGAACTCACGATAAACATTCCTTTATATTTATGGGCGATTTTTTCCACGGCAGCTAAATCTTCAATCGACCCGAAAAAGTTAGGGTACTGGACGATCACTCCAGCGGTATGCTCATCCACCGCTTGTTCCAAAGCTTCTAGATCCGTTACTCCATTCTTGACATCGATCTCTACGACGTCGTAGCTTTGTCCTTTGGCATTGACTTTTAGAATGGCTCTTGCTTCCGGATGAACCGCTTTGGAGATTACGACCTTTTTCCCTTTGGCTCCGCCGACGGCTAAGTTGGCTGCTTCCGCAAGGGCGGTAGGACCGTCATACATCGAAGAGTTAGCCACATCCATACCGGTTAACTCGCAAATCATGGTCTGAAATTCAAAGATCGCTTGCAGCTCTCCTTGGCTAATCTCCGGCTGATAAGGCGTATAAGCCGTATAAAATTCGGATCGGGAAATAACGTGATTGACCGTACTTGGAATATAATGGTCATAAATCCCAGCTCCAAGAAAATACGCGTACTCGGAGCTATTTACATTTTTGTTGGCCAATCGGGTAAAGTGCTTCACCGTTTCCGGTTCAGATAGAGCCTTCGGAATATTCAGTGATCCCTTAAATCGAACTTCTTCCGGAATATCCGAAAACAACTCACGGACGTCTTCAATCCCAAGAAAGGACAACATCTCTTTCTTGTCTTCTAGGGTCATGGGAAGGTAGCGATGCTTCACGTCTTATTCCTCCTCGGTAAATGAAGTATATTGCTCTGCTGTCATGAGCTCTTTCAATTCATCCGGCTGACTCAGCTCAACGACGACCATCCAGCCCCCGCTGTACGGCTCTCCGTTAATGGTTTCCGGTGCGTCCTCTAACGCGCTGTTCACTTCAACGACTCGGCCGCTCACCGGGGAAAAGATTTCCGATACCGCTTTTACCGATTCGATCGTCCCCATGCTTTGACCTGCGGTGACCTCTTCATTTGCTTGTGGAATTTCAACGAATACAATATCCCCTAACTGATTCTGGGCGAAGTCCGTAATGCCGATTTTTACTCGGTTTTCGCCTAACACCTCTACCCATTCATGCTCCTTGCTGTATTGTAAGCTAGCTATTACTTGACTCATGATTACTCCTCCAAAATGTGTAGTTTAATAGATTTATCTCTTATAGAAAGGGGATTTGATCGTAACCGCATCCACCCGTTTACCTCGAATTTCAACCTCGAGTGGCGTACCCAGCTTCGAAAAGTCGGTACGGATCAGGGCTAAACCCAAATTCTTCTTTAATGTAGGGGATTGGGTTCCTGATGTGATATAGCCTATAGGCTCATCCTCCAAAGTTGCTCCGCTAGCATAAACCGGATAGCCCGTACGCGGAATCCCGCGCCCTACCATTTCAATGCCAACCAACTTGCGAGGAATCCCTTTTTCTTTTTGAACAATAAGGGCTTCTTTTCCAATAAAATCTTCCTCGGTTTCTAATTTCACCGCAAAGCCTATCCCCGCTTCGAGCGGGCTAATATCCTTACCCAGCTCTTGGCCGTAAAGAGGAAGCTTGGCTTCAAATCGCAACGTATCTCTCGCTCCTAAGCCGCAGGGCAGGACAGCTTCTTTGCCTGCCTCCAAAATCTTTTCCCACAGACTGCAAGCATCCGCGTTATCGACATAAAGCTCGAATCCATCTTCACCCGTATAGCCGGTACGCGATACAAGAGTTGAAATCCCGGCAATATCCAGCTTTTCTTGGAAATGAAAGAATTTAATCTCCGATAAGTCAAAGGATGTCAAGGTCTGCAGAATTTCTTCCGCTTTCGGACCTTGTAAGGCCAATTGAGCGATCTTAGAGGATACGTTTTCGATGGTGAGATCCCCGGTGGATTGCTCGATGATCCAGGAAACATCCTTTCCAATATTGGATGCATTAATGACTAACAGATACTCATCTTCCTTAAGCTTATAAACGAGCAAATCATCAACGGTCCCCCCATCCGGGTAACACATCGCTGCATATAAAGCCTGATTTTCCCGAAGTGTGTTGACATCATTCGTAACCAGCCGCTGAACGGCTTTTTTTGCATCCGGCCCCTTCATGATCACTTCACCCATATGGGAAACATCAAATAGACCCGCACGATTTCGAACCGCATGATGTTCTTCCATAATGCTGCTAAACTGAACAGGGAGCTCCCAGCCGCCGAAATCTACCGTTTTCCCGCCATATTTTTCATAGAGCGGATATAGTGGTGTTCGCTTTAACCCTTCCATCCTGTCCACCCCTCCTAATTTGTCTTTTGTTCTAATATCCGTTTCTTAATCTTTTCTCCCGTAGGCGTGATGGCCAGTCCACCAAGTGCTGTTTCCCTCAGGGTACGAGGCATGTTCTTTCCAATATCGTACATGGCGGCGATGACCTCATCGCAAGGAATCCGACTTTCCACCCCGGCCAAGCCGATATCGGCAGCCGAAAAAGCAATCGACGTGCCTATGACATTGCGTTTGATGCAGGGGACTTCCACTAATCCAGCAACCGGATCACAGACCAATCCCAGCATCGACTTTAAAGCGATCGCCGCGGCATGAACAGCCTGATGAGGAGTCCCGCCTTTGAGTTCTACAATCGCCGCAGCAGCCATAGCGGTGGCCGAACCCACCTCGGCTTGACATCCGCCTGCTGCACCGGCGATAAATGCACGGTTCGCGATCACATATCCGATGGCGCTTGCGGTAAACAACCCCATCACCAATTGTTCATAGGTGAAGCTGCCATTTTCATAAAGGGAAAATAAGCAGCCAGGTAATATCCCGGCCGACCCGGCTGTCGGAGTCGCAACAATGACCCCCATGCGCGCATTACTTTCCGATGTAGCGAACGCGAACTGCATGGCATCGGCGATATAAGGACCACTTAGAACATCGCCTTTGTTTTGGTATTGCCCCATCAAGTAAGCATCCCCACCAGAAATGCCGCTTGGTGCCGTCGACCGATCGGATACTCCTAGATCCACTGCCTCTTTCATTTTGATTAAACGTTCTTTCATCATGTGAACGATCGTCTCCCGAGTCCGGTTGGACTTGGCGATTTCGATCTCCAGCATGATTTCCGCTATACTTTTCTTCTCTCGTTCGCAATGGTTGAGCAATTCATTCATTGATTGGATATCCATGTCGCATCTTCCTCGCAAACTAAGAATAAATGAGATTTCGTTTATATTCCTTCAACTGTTCCAAGTCATAGGCAGCATTCAGCGGAATATCGACGCTAAAGCCATTAATATGGAAGATTTTCGATATCCCTCCGCCTAAGGAAACTCCGCCGATCGTTTCGGTTTCCCCATTTTTCTCTACCTGAATGAGAACTGTATTCGGGTGATCGTAGTAGGGACACTGATTTTCCAACACATAACGGATCTTTATCCCCTGCTCCTCCGCCATTTCCAGCGCATACCGAATCCGAACATCGTCTGTTTCCATTCCAATCAATCCACCAATGATGGCTTTATCTGTTCCATGTCCTTTATGCGTCTCCGCGAATGAATCGTAGAAAACGATGGTTACCTGATCAGGGGAGCCTTCGAGGAAGTCATAGACAAACTTTCCAATCGATACAACGCCTGCTGTATGTGAACTAGAAGGGCCAACCATAATAGGTCCGATAATATCAAAGCAGCTGTTGTATAACATAGATCCCACGCCTCCCTGTTAACTAGACTCTTACACGTTCATATAGTGGATAAGCCTCGCATAGTTGCTGAATCCTTCCTCTGTGCTTCGTGACTGCGCCTGCATCGCCTTTGGTTTTCAGCACGTCTGCTATTGCTTGGGCAATCGTAACCATGTCTTGTTCTTTCATGCCGCGGGAGGTAATGGCCGCCGTTCCGATTCGAATCCCGCTCGTAACAAAGGGGCTTGCCGGATCATAGGGGATTGTATTCTTATTGACGGTAATACCCGCTTCTTCCACTAGATGTTCCGCTTCTTTTCCCGTTAGTCCCCATGGACGCACATCGATCATCAGCAAGTGATTGTCGGTCCCCCCGGAAACTAAGACAGCCCCTTCAGCCTTCAGATTCTCCGCTAGCACAGAGGCATTCCTGACCACTTGTGCTGCATAATCTTTGAAACTCGGTTGCAATGCTTCTTTAAACGAAACCGCTTTAGCGGCGATGACATGCATAAGTGGTCCACCTTGCAGCCCTGGGAAAATCGATTTGTTGATCCCTTTGATGATTTCTTCATCATTCGTCAGCACAATGCCGCCACGTGGCCCACGCAAGGTTTTATGGGTGGTACTGGTCACTACATCTGCATACGGAACCGGAGATGGATGCAAACCTGCTGCCACTAGACCGGCAATGTGAGCCATATCCACCATCAAACGGGCACCCACCTTGTCGGCAATCTCTTTAAACCTGGCAAAATCAATCACACGCGGATAGGCGCTAGCCCCTGCGATGATTAATTTAGGCTGTTCGCGAAGAGCAATCGTTTCCAGTTCATCGTAATCGATGAGATGTGTATCCTCTCTGACCCCGTAAGCCACAACATCAAACCACTTCCCAGAAATGCTGACCGGACTTCCATGAGTTAAATGGCCACCGTGGGATAAGTTCATCCCCATAATCTTATCTCCGGGATTAAGTAAGGAATAATAGACGGCCGTATTCGCCTGCGCACCGGAATGTGGCTGTACATTGGCATACTTCGCACCAAATAACTCCGTTAGCCGTTCAATGGCCAGCCTTTCCACCACATCAACGAACTCGCAGCCACCGTAATATCGCTTGCCTGGATACCCTTCCGCATACTTGTTCGTAAGAACCGATCCCATGGCATCCATGACTTCTTGACTGACGAAATTTTCCGAGGCAATCAATTCCAATGTGGTATTCTGTCTGTTTCTTTCCTTTTCAATCGCTTCATAAATTTCATAGTCATGATTCTCTAAACTCATCCAGACAGCCTCCTTCACGCTCTAAATAAGAACACCAGTTCTATTCTTTCCCCCAAAAAAGACAGAGGAAAGGTAAAAATGAAATCAATCTACTTTTACCCTTCCTCTGTCCTTTTTACCTGAGAGATTAGCTCTTATATACAAGAACCTTCCCCTTTGGTGGCTTATCGCTCTCTCCAGAGGTGCGTCCAATTGCAGTACTTTTACCTGAGAGTTTAGTTCCTAAGGTTTTTTAGGACTTGCTCCTTCGGTGCTGACCTTACCGGTTCAGTCTCTCCCACAATCATCATCCGCCATTTATGAAGTTGACTATCTTTCCCAACACAAAAAGGACAGAGGAAAGATAGATGTAACTTACATTCTACCCTTCCTCTGTCCTTTTACCTGAGAGTTTAGTTCCTGAATACAAGAACCTTCCCCTTTGGTGGCCCAATCGCTCTCTCCAGAGGTGCGTCCTATTGCGGTCCTTTTACCTGAGAGTTTAGTTCCTAAGGTTTTTTAGGAGTTGCTCCTTCGGTGCCAAACGCAAGCGTTCAGTCTCTCCCGCAATAATCAATCGCATTTATTAAATTCAATACTTATTTATTATATTAAATTATAGACAATATATTGTCAAGTTTATTTTAAATCTTAATACTGTTCCTTCCTTTCCAAAAACGTCTCCACAGAGACC
>JBEQAI010000203.1:0-6528 GCA_041640415.1 Ammoniphilus sp.
CAACAGGTCAATATGACCTATCGCGGGCTTTTCATTATTCTGCAGCTATATCAGCAAAATGCTCTTTTACGACACTAGCACAGCGCGGGCAAATGGAAGCATGCTCTTCGTCTTGTCCCACTTCAGGAGTGACGATCCAGCAGCGCTCGCATTTTTCCCCTGTAGCTTGCGTTACTTTCACAGCAAGTTTCTCAAATGCCAAGGAATCCTCAGGTGCTTTCTCCGCGTAAACCTTCACTTCCGAAACAATAAACAATTCATCCAGATGATCAAATTTCGCCAACAAGGTTGCCGTTTCTTGATCAGGATATAAGGCCACCGACGCCCCTAAAGAATGCCCAATCACTTTATTCTTGCGGGCTTCTTCTAGCGCCTTCAGCACGTCGTCACGTACACTTAAAAACTGATCCCACTTCGCTTCTAACTGATCATCCATCACTTCAGTAAGCGGCTTCGGCATATCGGTAAGTTGAACGCTATCGGTATCTACTCCCGGAATATACTTCCAAGCTTCATCTGCTGTATGAGGAAGAATCGGCGCCACGAGCTTCACAAGGGAAACTAACACATCATACATAAGCGTTTGCGCTGCACGTCGAGCTTGGGATTTCGGACCTTCCGTATACAGACGATCTTTGGACACGTCTAAATAGAACTGACTTAAGTCAATGGTGCAGAAATTATGAACAGCATGGAAAACCGTGTGGAACTGGTACTGATCATAGGATTTGAGCGCTTGTTCCATCACGCGTTGCATCTTAATCCAAACATAGCGGTCTAACTCAGGGAAGTCCTTTACATCGACTCGGTCCGTTGCTGGATCAAACCCTTCTAGGTTCCCTAACAAGAAACGGAAGGTATTGCGGATTTTACGATAGGACTCAGCGATTTGAGTCATGATCTTATCCGAGATCCTTACATCTGCCGTATAGTCGACAGAGGCTACCCATAAACGCAATATATCGGCTCCCAGCTTATCCATGACCTCGGCAGGGATAATGACGTTCCCTAGGGACTTAGACATCTTGCGTCCTTCACCATCAAGAACAAACCCGTGACTCAATACTCCCTTATACGGAGCACGACCGTGAACAGCTACTGAAGTGGATAAAGAAGAATTAAACCATCCGCGGTATTGATCGGAGCCTTCCAAGTAAAGATCTGCTGGCCATGCTAAATCTTCTCTTTCATTCAAGACAGATTCGTGACTGGAACCCGAATCAAACCATACATCCATAATATCCGTCTCTTTACGGAACTCCTTCGATGCACATTCCGGACACTTCAGATCAGCAGGAACCAATTCACTGATATCTTTGGTAAACCAAGCCTGTGACCCTTCCTTGCGGAACAGGTTGGCTACATGATCAATCGTCTGGTCGTTAATAATTTCTGTATTACAATCGCGGCAGTAGAAGATCGGGATAGGAACGCCCCATACTCTCTGACGAGAAATACACCAATCATTGCGGTCTGCCACCATATTGTGCAGACGCTGTTCACCCCAAGCCGGTACCCATTTTACTTCTTTAATCGAAGCAAGCAGCTGTTCACGGAACCCATCAATAGAAGCAAACCATTGCTCGGTAGCACGGTAGATAACCGGCTGCTTACTGCGCCAGTCATGAGGATATTGGTGAGTAATAAAGCTCATATGAAGCAAGGAACCTACTTCTTTTAGTTTTTCAGTAATGGCTTTATTGGCATCATCATAGAAAAGTCCTTCGAAGCCAGGTGCATCCTTCGTGAAGTGTCCTCGATCATCTACGGGACAGAGAACATCCAATCCATATTTTTGACCAAGGTTAAAGTCTTCTTCCCCATGACCTGGTGCCGTATGAACGCATCCTGTACCAGCATCTAACGTTACATGCTCACCAAGCAAAAGCGGTGAGGTGCGGTCATAGAATGGATGCTGGCAAACTACGCCTTCTAGCTCTTCCCCTTTAAAGGTTTGAAGAACCTTGTACTCTTCCCATCCGATCGTTTGAGAAACGGATTCTACAAGCCCAGAAGCCAGAACAAGCTTTTCTCCGCCTGTCTCAACAACGGAATATTCCAGCTCAGGATGGATGGCGATCGCTAAGTTCGCTGGAATCGTCCATGGAGTGGTCGTCCAAATAACAACCTTTATATCCTCTGTTAATTTCCCTTTTCCATCCACAACTGAAAACTTAACATAAATGGACGCAGAACGCTTATTTTGATACTCAATTTCTGCTTCTGCTAACGCCGTTTCAGAGGATGGGGACCAATAGACGGCCTTTAGTCCTTTATAGATATATCCTTTTTTAGCCATTTCGCCAAATACTCGAATCTGTCTGGCTTCGTACTCAGGCTTCAAGGTAATATAAGGATTTTCCCAGTCGCCTCTTACACCCAAACGCTTAAATTGGCCTCTTTGCCTGTCTATGAAGGAGTAGGCATACTCAGCACAACGCTCTCTAAATTCAGCAGCGCCAACTTGGTGACGATCAATCTTCTCGTTCTTGATAATGGCATGTTCGATAGGTAATCCGTGAGTATCCCATCCTGGAACATAAGGGGCATCAAAGCCACTCATCGACTTGTATCGGACAATCATATCCTTTAGCACTTTGTTTAAAGCATGTCCGATGTGAATATCTCCATTGGCATACGGTGGTCCATCATGCAAAATGAACTTCGGTCTGCCAGCTGTCCGATTCTGAACTTGTTGATAGATATTTTTCTCATCCCATGTCTTCTGGATTTCAGGCTCTCGCGTCGGCAGATTTCCGCGCATCGGGAAATCAGTCTTTGGTAAATTCAAGGTTTTGCTATAATCCATGCCGTTTCACTCCTATATATGGTTAATACCTGCATTGCAAGCTTGAGAAAACGATAAAAGCCTTCTCCGCTAACAAAAGAGAAGGCTCCTGCTGATACAGGAGAAAAAGTTTTAGACAATTATAACTCTAATCCTACTCCGAAGCAAGCCTTACTCTTTTTCTCGAATCAGCTCTTCCTCAATTTTTTCAAATTGATCCCAATCCCCGCTATCTAGCATTTCGAGCTGAGCCTCAAGCAAGCTGCGGAAACGAATGCGATACACCGCAGCCTTCTTCTTTAACTCTTCAATTTCTAATGCCACTTTACGAGATTTAGCCAATGATTCATTAATAATGCGATCGGCGTTTTTCTCTGCTTCCTTAATAATGAGCTGGGATTCCTTGCGAGCATTGTTCTTGACTTCTTCTGCGGTTTCCTGAGCAATCAGAATGGACTTGCTCAGCGTTTCCTCGATGTTGGTAAAGTGTGTCAATCGCTCTGTAAGGGTTCCTACTTTCTCTTCTAGTTCCCGTTTTTCCTTGATGATCATTTCCATGTCTTTAATAATCTGGTCAAGAAATTCATTCACTTCATCCTCATCATACCCTCGAAACGACTTGCTAAATTCCTTATTGTGAATATCTAGTGGAGTTAATGCCACTTGCCCTACACCTCCGCCAATCCTTTTAATTTATCAGTAGTCCAATTTCTAAACGGGTATTCCCTTTACGCGTAACTCCCTCATCCTTTATCACCTTAAACCGCCCGTAACCTCGAAGCGAGACCATGTCTCCTTCTTTTAAGGGATAGGAAGGAGAGTCCACAACCATCCAATTCACCTTTAAGTGCCCTGCCCGAATAGGCGGCAGGATCTTAGAGCGAGAAAGACGAAAAACATCTCCTGCAACCACATCTGCTCGGGTAGATGAAACCGTAAGGTGAAGCTCTTTCCATTCTTCTGCGGAGGGAATCAACTCTTCTATTTTCATCGATTCCAGATAAACCGAGAGACGATGAACCTGGTTCAAATTAAGAAGAACATAGCTGGATACTTCTTTAGCTACAATAATTTGAACTTCATTGGGATGCAGGAGGATATCTCCATACTTGTCCCTTTTGAGTCCAACCCCAGTTAAGGAGCCTAAAAAGTCCTTGTGCTTGAGCTGGGAAAACCCAGGAGCAGAACTCGTGATGCGAAGCGGCGTAAGTGCAAAATCCTCTTGTTCAGGCTCCCAATAGTCCTGGTGTATAAATACCCGGCACCGCTCGGCCTGCTTATATCCTCCGAAAGAAGATAAGGATAAATCGGGAAAGCGGGCCGCGAGGTTCTTAAGAACATTCAGCTGTCTAGGGTCTAAAAAATCGGTCAAGCGTGGCTCATGGCGATGGCTGACCCCTTCTAGCCAATCTAACGCTTTCTCAATAAAGGGTCTTTCTTCAGGTCTAAAGTGTTCAAAAAAGGTCATGGGATTCGATCCTTATGCAAAGAGTAGATGGAGAAGATAAATGATGCCTTCTTCTGCAAAGTATAGGGTAAACAAAGCAACGATGGGAGAAATATCAATCATTCCTAAAGGAGGAATAATTTGTTTGAAAGGGCGTAAGTAAGGCTCAACAGCTCTTCTCAGCAGATCTCCTAGCGGTGAATCTTTTAGTTGCGGAATCCATGACATGAGAATATAGCCAAAAATCATAAAGGTATAGATCTGCAATGCAAAGCGTATGAAAGTCTCTAAAGTTCCTACCAACCGCTTCACCCCTACGGATAGATTTTCTCTATCATTATATTATTTTATTCATCTTGGATATGTATCATCATTCATTAATAATTCAGAAATAGTTCCTTGAATATCCACATTATCCGGCGCACACATGAAGATGTTCAGGCCGACCTTTTGGATGTCTCCATTCAAAGCGTATACGGTTCCGCTTAAAAAATCGATGATTCGCTTCCCCTGCTCACCGCTTACCCGCTGCAGATTAATGATGACGGGTCTTCGGGAACGAAGATGATCTGCTATCTCCTGAACCTCGTCATAGGCTCTAGGTTCAACAAGGACCATTTTCACTTGTTCCTTGGCATGCTGCAAGCTGACCACGTTGTTTCTGGCTTTTTTGTTGGCGGCGACTGGCTCCTCATACTCCACCTCTTGCTTAGATTGCGCTCGATCAGAGTAGTCGTCGTATGTTTCTTCTCCTGAGAGGCCCAAATAACCCATGATTTTGTTCATTACTCCCACGGCTTCATCTCCTCCTACTTACTTTCATTTCCGACCAGGACGGAACCTAAACGAATAAAGGTGGCTCCCTCTTCAATAGCAACTTCGTAATCATTGGACATCCCCATGGATAAATGGGTTAACTGAACCCTTGGCAACTGAAGGGCATTCAGCTCGTCTCGAAGCTCTCTGAGTTGTCTAAAGATGGGACGTGTCTCTTCGGCTTCCTGTTCGTAAGGTGCCATTGTCATCAGCCCACAAAGGTTTATATATTTCATCTTACTTGTTTCTTTGACAAATTCCAACACTTGTTTCGGTTTTAATCCGAATTTTGTCTCTTCTCCGGAAATATTGACTTGAACAAAGCAATTCGTGACGGTATTGTTTATTCCTCCTCGCTTTTCTAATTCTTCAGCAAGCGAGAGCCGGTCAAGGGAATGAACATAAGCAAATCGCCCCATAATGTCTTTTACCTTATTCGTTTGCAGATGTCCTATAAAGTGCCAGGTTCCCCGTTGGCCCAGCTCTATCCATTTGGGAATCGCGTCTTGGACGCGACTCTCTCCCAAGTGAACCACCCCGTGATCAAGGGCAGCTTTCGTTGTTTCTAAACTAACATATTTCGTGACGGCCACAATTTCAATTTCTCTCGGGTCTCGGTGGACGCGACGACAAGCAGCATCGATTCTTTGTTTAATCATTTGTAAGGATTGTGGAATATTTTTCAACGTCTACACCTCATCACGCCATCCAAGGAAGGCTGCCATTCTGCCTGTTTTTCCGCCATCTGCCCGGTGAGAAAAAAACAAATCATTCCGGCAGCTGGTACACCAGGAACTTTGCAAGATATGCTCAGGCTGAATCCCTGCTCGAATGAACAAATAGTAATTTACTAACTTTAGATCGACTAGGTATTTTCCTTGCCCTTTGGAAACCAGCCAATCTTCTTTCTCTCCGACTAACTGTATAGAAATCTGGTCGACTACACGATCATCCACTTCATAGCAGCATGAGCCGATCGAGGGACCGATGGCCACTCTAATATCTTGTCGATTAGAACCAAATCGCTCTGTTATGGCTTCGACAATTTTCTGGGAAATAATCGCTGCGGTTCCTTTCCAGCCTGCATGAGCAATCCCTATGACTCTTTTTTGAGGGTCTATCACCAATAGGGGAACACAGTCCGCGTAGAATGAAGCAAGAAGAATATCCTTCTCTGACGTTACTAAACCATCAGAAGCAGCAATGGCATCCTCCATCGAGTCTCTCCCTCTCCCTTTTTGCGCTGACTCGACAAAGGTAATATGGTTCCCGTGTACCTGATCAGCACAAGTCCACCCCTCAAAAGGGAATTGAACGAGTGAAGAAAGGTTTCTTCTGTTCCTTACAACGGCTTGTATATCGTCTCCAACGTGGAGTCCACAATTCATGGAAGCATAAGGAGCTGTACTAACTCCTCCTATCCTGGTCGTGAATCCCGCAACTAATCCAGGAAACTGCCCCTCCCATTCGGCCAATC
>JBEQAI010000204.1:0-6464 GCA_041640415.1 Ammoniphilus sp.
CTTATAATTCATCTTAAGTACCTCCTCTGTTATTTAAGGGTCTGCTGCGCAGCTGACACCTCGTATGTTAACAGGAGGTACTTTTTCTTTTCAAACCTCAAAATTTCCCCTTAACAGGAATGCTCCTATATTATTTTCCCTCTATAAAAAAACAAACTCCTACCAGCAACTTTAATTCACTGGTAGGAGTCATTAGTCACACGGACGGTTATGGCGAACTCCATCGCCTATTTGATTAATAATTATATAAAAAAAAGTTATTAAATCCAAGCACTAATTGAACATGCCTGACAGTTATCGTAATAACTTTTCATCTCAAAAACGGTCGTTTTTGATATAGGATTTTTACTACACCCCAAAACTATAAATTTAACCCCAATCCTTGTAACAAAACTTATATCAAAATCAAAATATCAATACTGATATATTTTAAGAGTTATGAGACAATCAATATATATTTGGAATTGGGGAGTGGTCAAATGTTGGTTGGGTATGCCAGAGTTTCGACTCAGGATCAAAATTTAGATCTTCAAAAAGATGCTCTTTTACAGACTGGTTGTCAGAAGATATATGAAGACATAGCGAGTGGTTCAAAGTCATCTAGAACTGGACTTGACGAAGCTCTCGCTTATATGAGGGAAGGAGATACACTGGTGGTCTGGAAACTAGATCGACTAGGGAGATCACTTAAACATTTAATTGAAGTAGTCACTTCACTCCATGATAAAGGAATCGGGTTCAAATCATTGCAAGAAAACATTGATACGACAACTCCCGGTGGAAAGTTAATCTTTCATGTTTTTGGTGCATTGGCCGAATTCGAAAGAGAAATTATCCGTGAGAGAACCTATGCCGGACTAAATGCCGCTCGAGCAAGAGGACGAAAGGGTGGGCGGCCTAAAGTAATGGATGATAAAAAAGTAGCAATAGCTACATCTTTGCTTAATGATTCGAAGTATTCCATCGATGATGTCTGTAAGACCCTGAATATCTCCAGACCTACATTATATCGTTACCTTAAAAAACAGTAATCCTTATACAAGGAGTAGGTTAGATTGGCATCTATAGAACGCACAGCTTATCAGAGATTCAAAAGGAACCCTACTTTAAAAGAGCTTCGAGATGTTTATTCCGTTACTCCAGAAGAGAATCAATTTGCTCACCGAGTTGCCAAAGGAGCTGTACCGGTACTGAGTCTCTTAATCATGTTAAAGTCTTTCCAGCGGCTAGGCTATTTTCCACGACCGAAAGATATACCTTCTGGGGTTATCAATCATATACGTGCGTGTTTGAATTTATCAAAGGATATTGAACCTAATTTTCACAGCAAGTCGCTTTATCGACACCAGAAAGCCATTCGTGATTATTTGAATGTGTACTCCTACGGAAAATATGCCCTACATATTGCTACTTCTGCCGTTCATAAGGCAGCACAAGTCATGGACAACCCTGCTGATCTGATCAACGTTGCCATTGAAGAATTAATTAAAGAACGATGTGAATTACCGGCCTTTAGTACGCTGGATCGCCTCGTTCGTCGAATCCGAACTCTTGTAAATTACCGACTATTTCATATCGTGCAATCATAAACCAATCTTCTACCGCTTCTTTGCTATTCACTTCACCGCTCCTATCTATTCTTTACTTTTATATTTAAAGACGATTAAGTATAAGAGCGAGTTACACTTTTTCGAATTACATCCGCACCATCCTGCCAAAATAGTGGAAAAACAGAATAAAGGCTGCCGAAGCAGCCTGATGGAGCTAACGACTCCCGTTACTTTAATAACATGATTTTTGGCAAGTTAAAACAAAAAGACGAATGAAATAGTCCAAAACCCTAAGTATATACAAGTAAATACTATTTATCCCTTAATGATAATGCTTTCACACCAACATATCCCTGTAGCCAACTTGGAAATGTTCATGTATAATTCACAACTAGGTACAACGGCTCCGACTTTTCTGAGAGAGAAAAGTCATTTTTAAAAAAACTAAATAGGAAGAGGTTGATTTATGAACTTCAAACAAGAATGGTTTTCGAACATTCGAGGTGATGTACTGGCAGGGATGACAGTAGCACTTGCCTTGATTCCGGAGGCTATTGCGTTTTCCATCATTGCTGGTGTAGATCCCATGGTGGGTCTATACGCATCATTCTGTATTGCAGTTGTGATTGCTTTTGTTGGTGGTCGCCCGGCTATGATTTCTGCAGCAACGGGAGCAATGGCTCTACTCATGGTCAACCTGGTAAAGGATCACGGCGTAGAGTATTTGCTTGCGGCAACCGTTTTAACGGGAATTATCCAACTTGTCCTTGGTTTCTTAAAAGTGGGCAGATTTATTACCTTTGTTCCTCACTCTGTCATGATTGGATTCGTGAATGCCTTAGCGATTCTTATCTTTATGGCTCAGTTGCCGCACTTCGTGGGTGAGTCTTGGCAGATGTATGCAATGGTCGCAGCGACTTTGGCTATTATTTATATCTTGCCACGGTTTACAAAGGTTGTTCCTTCTCCGCTTATTGCGATTATTATCATGACCGTGATTGCGATTTACGGAGGATTTAATGGAAGAACGGTTGGCGATATGGGTGAGATCACACGTGCATTGCCTGTATTCCATCTTCCAAACATTGAACTATCTCTGCAAACCTTGTGGATTATCCTACCCTATTCCATCACCCTTGCCATCGTAGGTTTGTTGGAATCCTTGTTAACAGCTACCATTGTGGATGAAATGACCGAAACGAAAAGCTCGAAAGATAAAGAAGTTAGAGGTCAAGGGATTGCGAACATGGTGACCGGATTCTTCGGAGGAATGGCAGGTTGTGCCATGATCGGTCAATCCGTCATCAACGTTCAATCGGGGGCTAGAGGACGTTTATCTTCCCTTGTGGCGGGTGTATTCCTACTGTTCCTTATCATCGTGTTAGGTGATATTGTCAAGCAAATCCCGATGGCTGCCTTAGTGGGTGTCATGATTATGGTATCCATTGGAACGTTTGATTGGCAATCCCTAAAGAATTTGCCTCGAACTCCGCGTCCTGACGCTGTCGTCATGATTGTTACGGTAGCCATTGTGGTCGCTACTCACGACTTGGCTAAAGGGGTTATTGCTGGGGTAATCATGAGTGCCCTCATCTTTGGATGGAAGATGGCTCGCATGAAAACAACAACGAGCATGGAGAATGGAGCGAAACTTTACAAAGTATCCGGACAAATGTTCTTTGGAACCATGTCTCACTTTGTGGATGAATTCAACTACAATGAGGATCCTGATCGCATTGTAATTGATTTCAGCAACTCCCATGTTTGGGACCACTCCGCTGTGACCGGGATTGCGAAAGTCATTTATAAGTACCAAAAAATGAATAAACATGTAGAGATTATCGGACTAAACGAAGAGAGTCAGCAACTGGTTAACCAAGTTGGATTATCGGCTCCTTCAGGACATTAGTAATAGTGAGCTTGCTTGTACCTTGGATGAAAGAGACAGTCTACACTGTCTCTTTTGTTTTTTCTTTACTCAAAAAAAAAGAGAGCCGAAATGGGGGACAAGAACCTGGAGGTGCTTGTTCTGGTTCATCCATTTCGGCTCTCTATACTTAATCATAGCATGTTTACTCAGGGTTGAACAAAAAGCGCTGTAAACAAAGCTATGACGTACTTAATCGGATGGTACTTGAGATGACGATTCTTCTCCAGAATTTCTTTTAATTCCTTTTTTGTTTCTTCTTTGTCGCTCTCCCATGACTCAAGGGCTTTCCTACGGTATTGAGATTCAAAAATCACAATCATCCCCCCAATCGGTCATAATAATGAAAACGCTTACCACTATTATACACTCCATGAGGGGATATTCCAAATATTTTTGACTGAATATTCCAATAGTTATTCGATCTTATTTTACAATTAAAACAGGGCAATTCGCTCTTTTTGCTACTTTATGACTGACGCTGCCGATCACGAATTCCTGCAGGGCATTTAACCCCCGGCTGCCGATAACGATAATATCAAAACCGTTTTCATTGGCATACTTCACGATTGTTGGACCGGGTTCCCCACGAAGAATTTTGATTTCATAATCAATCCCCGCGTTTTTTGCTTTTTCTTCTGCGGCTCGGATTTTTTCTCGTCTCGTATCCGCTACCCCTGCCGTGTTCCAGTTCCTTAAGACATCGGATTTCGCGGTATCCCCATCAACTACGAAGACAACTTCAACTTTGGCATCCGGGTTGCATTTAGCAAGCTCTATCGCATTCTCCGCTGCACGGATCGAGTGTTCTGAACCATCTGTCGCTAAAAGAATTTTCTTATACACAGATAAACCCCCATTCTTCGTTAGTGGCTTCCCAATTTATTGGCTAATTTACCGACCAGTTCCGAACTATCTTCATTTAACCCAGTCACATGGACCTTAATCCCGTTCTCTTCAAATTTATAAACGATCTTATCGATCGCAACCACGGCGGAATCATCCCATAAATGAGACCGGCTTAAATTAATCTCCACTTCATCCACGTTCTCCTTATAGTTAAAGGACGCTAACAAATCGGTAACCGAAGCAAAGAATAGTTCGCCTGTAATTCGGTATATTCGTCTATTGTATTCTAAGACGCTGTCAATCTCTACCTTGGATATTTTTGACACAAAGAAGATCGCACTTAATATGATCCCTGCAAATACACCAATAGCTAAATTATGAGTGAAAACAACCGTGATGACCGTGACGATCATCACAACGGCATCGGTTCTGGGGAGAAGGTGCAATGTCTTTATCGAGTTCCAATCGAAGGTGCTGATGGATACCATGATCATGACACCTGCTAAAGCTGCCATCGGGATTTGTACCACAATATCGCCTAAAATAACAATAAGGAACATGAGAAAAACACCAGCAACGAGGGAAGAAAGGCGTCCTTGACCTCCGGATTTTACATTGATCACCGATTGTCCAATCATCGCACACCCCGCCATACCCCCAAAGAATCCTGTAACGATGTTGGCAATCCCTTGACCTCTGCTTTCCCTGTTTTTATCGCTTCCCGTGTCTGTCATATCATCGACAATCGTTGCCGTAAGCATGGACTCTAACAGTCCAACCATAGCTAAGGCTAAAGAATAAGGAAGGATGATCATCAAGGTATCTAAATTGAATGGCACATTTGGAATGAAAAAGGATGGCAAGGATTTTGAAATGGCTCCCATATCTCCAACCGTTCTTACCCCTGGGTTGCTAAATATCGCAAAAGCTGTCACCGCGATAATTGCCACTAAGGTGGATGGGGTTGCTTTGGTTAGATAAGGAAATAAGTAAATAATGGCTAGCGTAGCTGCCACCATGACATACATAATCCATGCCTCACCATAAAAGTGCGGGATTTGAGCGAGAAAGATTAAAATAGCCAAGGAGTTAACAAAACCCACCATCACGGAACGAGGGATAAATTTCATGTAGCGTGATAGCCGAAGGACACCAAATAGGATTTGGATCATCCCGGTTAAAATGGTGGCAGCAAATAGATATTCAACCCCGTGGTCCGCAACAAGGGTAATCATTAGTAACGCCATAGCCCCTGTAGCCGCCGAAATCATGCCCGGTCGACCGCCTACGAAAGCAATAATAACCGGTATCAGAAACGAGGCGTAAAGCCCCACCATAGGATCTACTCCTGCAATAATGGAAAACGCAATAGCTTCCGGGATGAGGGCAAGCGCGACAACGATTCCAGCAAGAATATCTCCTTTGAGATTACCGAACCAAGATTCCTTTACTGAATCCATAATCCACACTCCCTTTCATATTCAAAGATTTAGACATTTCATTTTAAGGTTAGTATGCCTAACTTCTGCAAGAAAAGGGTTTGAACATCTTTCCAAGTGAATTATATAAAGCAGAAGGTTAAAAAGCACGTCCAGTGCCTTACTTAACTCGTCAACCACCTTCAATACAAGTAGCCTCAGAACTTCCGATTAATTTATTTAAATCAGCAATAATGGTATCAAGTCGATTATCTTGAAGATGATCTTTTAGTGCTTTGTTAGAATCAACAGGGATGTTGTATTTTTGAAATATTTCTTTTGTCTTGTCCCAACTATTCTACTGATACGGGCATTTCTTTTGTTAATAACCATTATCCCACCCCATTATAATCATTTTATTATCTTTAGTTTACCATGTTTTATTGAGGATAACTGCCCGTCCCTCAATAAATCCAGCCTACAATTTTATTCTAATACGTAGTATTTTTACCTAAGTTGTTTGGCTTGTTCATTTTGAAGCGAAAAACAGTGAGTTAAAGCATAGACACGGGTATGATGTAGCCTCAACCGCGGGTCTAATTGGCATGGAGTTGCAAGGGGCAATGGCCATTTTCACAGTGAACATTAAAAAGGATAGTGAGACTCCTGGATTAATTAAAAGTCATTGAGAGTACAAATTAAGGAAAAAGCCGACCTTCC
>JBEQAI010000205.1:0-6463 GCA_041640415.1 Ammoniphilus sp.
CCTCTACGGAATAATTACCGTTTAGTTCGATCGTAAGGCGCGTGGGGTTCCCGATAAAATTAACAAGCTTTACCGAAATGGACGGCTCTTGAGTAATAGGATTCGCGTAGCTGACAGTAGGGAAAAGCAAGGCTGTGGAGAGGATGAGAGCACAACCCCATTTGCTTATTCTAGCTATATATTCTTTGGTGAGCATGTGGACCTCCTTTTTCTAGTAATCTCCTATTGTATTAGACGCACGAAAGGTGGTAAGGTTCCTCGCAGATTGAACTGTTAAGAGGAATAGGGGTTACTAGTTATATCGGCTGTTCAGAGGGAAAGATGAGAGTTTAGCAGTAGATTCTTTATGCTAAAATTACCCTGGAAATAAAATGATTTATACAGAAAGTAAAAAAAGACCCTCAAAAAGAGGGTCTTGAGCATGAAGTCTGCTTATTTACCTAAGAATGAACGCAGCATCCACGCATGTTTCTCAAGCGAAGAATGAATAGCGAGAAGCATATCCCCTGTAGTTTCATCATCCGTTTGCTCCGCCATGCTCATTCCTTCTTTTAGCTCGCCAATAATTTGGGAGAAATCTTGGATAACCGATTGGACCATTTCTTCAGCGATTTCATTCCCAGTTGCTTCTTGAACAGAAGCAAGCTCCATGGCTCCCTTCATTGTAGCAACCGGCTGACCTCCTAGAGCTAGCAAGCGCTCTGCTAATTCATCAATATGAAGAGCTGCTTCGTTATAGAGTTCCTCGAACTTTGTATGTAGGGTAAAAAATTGAGGCCCTTTTACATACCAGTGAAAGTTATGTAACTTAATGTATAATACAGACCAATTTGCAATTTGCTTGTTTAGTACTTGGGTAAGATCGATGCTCATGATAATGCCTCCTATTAAATTTATTGGATGAATCTGGATCGTTTTTAGTGTACCATTTCTTTTTAGAAATTTCTTAACTAAAAACTTAAGAAAGTGTGAACGCCGTGATTTCGGGTCGGCAGAAAAATCGCACAGGCAAGGTGCTTGTTCCAATCCCGCGGTTTACGTATAGGGGCAGTTGTTTCTCGCCTATATAATACAGGCCATCAACGTATTCCTTTGCTCCTAAAGGGGTGACGACATGACCGATAAACGGTATTCGGACCTGCCCTCCGTGGGAGTGGCCAGAAAACTGTGCACACACGGGATAGTCTTGACTGCGAACCACAAAATCTGGCTCGTGTACTAAAAGCAAAACGCAGTCTTGATAGGACAATCCATCTAAAGCCACATCTAGATTAGGGCGACCATAGAGGACGTCTTCTACTCCAGCAATATATAAGCGTTGTTTCGCAATTTCTAAGAATCGGTGTGTATTTTCCAGCACGGTAAAATCCGAAGAAGTAAGAGAAGCTTTTACTTGTTCTTTTGACCAATAATCATGGTTTCCCAACACGGCCCATTTCCCCCCTCTGGGGGTCTTGAGCTCAGATAATAGGGAAATGGCCTCCCCAGGCCAGGGGGAGCCTGTGTTGACAAGATCTCCCGTAAACAGGAGTATATCTGGGTTAAGCTGGTTTATAATCTCAACGACTCGCCTAAAGTGCTCAGCATCGTAATAAAAGCCAAGATGGGCATCACTAAAGTGAACGACCTGCCATCCTTTAAAGGCATCGGGGAGATTCTTCACGGTTAGCGGAAGTTTATTTATCTTATACCAGAATCGTTCCCCCACAACGGAGAAAGCTGTACCTAGCATCCCTGTTCCCAGCAACCCTAAGTAAAACCTTGCAGACTTTTTCAGGAAAGCACGACGATTGGTTTTGGGTACGGTCACGTAGCGTGAGGCTCCTTTCCGGTGCTTCGTTATCATACAGAATATACCATATTCATTATTTTGGTAACAACTTTGTTGGTGCCTCACATTTCAAGCTGATTTTTCAAGTAATTCTGATCTTTATTAACCTTACCCGTTCCGAGACCACCCGTGGCTGGCATCCGGGGGCGGATGCTCACGGCTAGGCATCCTATTGCTTATTTTTTTATTATCCACTTTGAATAGGTTTATTCAGGGATCATCCTGTGATCAAGTATCGACTTTAGTGCGGATTAAACCAGTAATGATTCCAAGTGGGCGGAGCGCCCCAAGGCTGAACCGCCGGAGCTCGGGTAGTAAATTCGATCATTTACATCACCGCGTTAGCGAACTATAATCTTGTTATACTAAACAGATTGGAGATCCAGGTGCCGCTTCTATTAGTACTTTTAGTTACGATGATGTGGAGTTTTGTTGGGGTATTGGTGAAGATTTCATCCACAATGGTAGACAGTGATACGATTACGTTTTTGCGATTTTTCATAGGAGTTGTGTTTCTGGGCGTATTTATTTTCTATAAGAGAAAGCAATTTATTTGGGGTGTTCCTTATAAAATTATTTTACTTGCAGCTATTGCTAAGGGATGTAACTATTATTTTGAAAATATAGCGATTTCCTTGGGCCACTCCTATGGTAATATTCTGGTTCCCCCCGTTCAAACGGTGGTTCTATTGCTGGTAGGTGTGATTTTCCTCAAGGAGTCGGTTACATGGCGGGCTAGGATAGGCGGAGCTCTTTGTGTAGTGGGGGTAAGCTTGATTAGCTGGAACGGCTTATCGATTGACGTTCTATTAGAATCAAACCTTCTCATTACATTACTATTTATTTTGGCAGGCATGGGGGCGGCTTTTCATGTGCTCGGTCAAAAAATGCTGCTTAACAAGATGGATCCTTTAGAAATGAACTTTACGATATTCTTCTGGGCTACCCTGATTACCGCAATTCCCTTACCGGGAAGAGTGGAGATTGGCACCGTGGGAGCAGCACCGATCCTTGCTTTGTTAGCTCTAGGGTTTATCACAGCCATGAGCTTTTATTTATTTTCCATTGCACTGAAAAGCATAAACTTTACCATAGCCGTTATTCTTAGCAACAGCTCGGTTCTATTTACTATCCTGTGGGGAAAGCTGTTTATGAATGAGCCGATTACCACTTATATTGTAGCTGGTACGGTACTGTTTTTAATAGGAATCTTAGCGTTAAATCTTCCCGTTCGCAAAAGAAAGGTATTAAAAGAAACGATAGCTTCCTAACGTAAAAAGAGCTCGGAAATGAGCTCTTTTTTCATTTTAGATTCTCAATAACCCGATCCAATACAGAAAAACAAATTTCCATTTCTTTTGGATCAATTCCCTTAGAGGCATCTGCTAACGTTTTCAATACAAGAGATATTAATTCTTTTTGAATTTCACTGCCAAAAGGGCTCAAATAAATTAAATTCGTTCGTCGGTCTGTTGGGTGAGGGACTCTTCTTACTAGATTACGTTTGATCATATTATCGACCAAACGAGAAACGCTAGGTTGATCTTTATCTGTTAGGGTGGCTAGATCGTTTTGAGTGAGTCCGTCATTTTCCCATAGCTGTACCATAATGGCCCATTGTTCAACGGTGATGGGCAACCCATGCTCTCGAAAGGTTTGATTTAGGCGATTAGTTAAAAGGCGGGATGATTTGGCAAGTTTATAACCGAGAGATTTATCTAATGAGTAATCGTGATAGTCCATAGGATTCCCCTTTTACAGCTTCTCAATTTTTGATATTACAGAATGTTAAACCTTTGTGCAAGATCAAATAAAGCTTGTCCAAGAAAAAAAGGTTTGACAGATCTATTGATATTGATTATCATTAATTTTAGTTTTGATAGTGATTATCATTTATAAACTTACCTATGTTGTTGTTTAGACAATAGTTTCATATACATTACTTGTTGCTATAATAGTTGCCTAAACAAGTTAATACATGAAGACTGAGGAAAAAGAAATGAAAAAAAGATATCTAGTCGCAGCGTTGCTTGTTCTCTCGTTTATCTCTTTATTTATTGGTGTTAAGGGTATTCATCCTTTACATATACTTTCACTCAGTGAGGATCAGCTAGAGACGCTCCTCATTAGTCGGGTTCCTCGGCTCGTCAGTATTATCGTCGCAGGAATTAGCTTGAGCGTTAGCGGATTAATCATGCAGCAGCTCAGCAGAAATAAATTTGTATCGCCCACCACGGCTGGAACGGATGATTCCGCAAGACTCGGAATCTTGGTGGCTATGACGCTATTCGGCTCAGCCAGCCCTCTGGCGAAGATGTTCGTGGCTTTTGCTTTTGCTTTAGCTGGGACCTTCATTTTCATGAAGATCCTTGACAGGATCAAATTCAAGGACGCGGTATTTATCCCGCTTGTTGGACTCATGTTTGGGGGGATTGTCAGTTCTGTAACTACCTTTTTTGCCTACAAGCATAACCTCATTCAAAATATTTCTTCCTGGATGCAAGGAGACTTTTCGATCATTCTTAAAGGTCGATATGAGCTGATTTACTTGAGCGTTCCCGTATTGGTTATTGCTTATTTATACGCTCATCGCTTTACAGTAGTGGGAATGGGAGAAGAGTTTTCCAAGAATCTAGGCTTGAATTATAAATCTGTCGTGAACATTGGCTTGACCATTGTGGCCCTGATTTCATCGGTTGTGATGCTGACTGTAGGATTGATACCCTTCTTAGGGCTCATTATTCCAAACATTGTCACCCTGTATCAGGGGGATAATCTGGAGAGAAGCTTGCCCCATACCGCTTTGTTAGGAGCTGTCTTCGTACTGGCTTGTGATATCCTTGGGCGAATCATCATCTACCCGTTTGAGATTCCGATCGGTCTCATGGTGGGGGTCATCGGCAGCGGCATTTTTCTGTATTTATTGTTAAGGGGAAGGGCTTATGAATCCTAGAGTCAAAATCAGTTTCCTTGCGGTATTCGCCTTCATGCTTATGGCTGCTTTTCTATTTATTAAATTGGGCAGCAATTGGGGGTATATTCTTCCTCGGAGAGGGACGAAGATCCTGGCGATCGTTCTGACAGGAGCGGCCATCGGGTTTTCGACGGTGATCTTCCAGACCATCACCAACAACCGAATCTTAACGCCCAGCATACTTGGGATCGATTCCCTCTATATGCTTGTACAGACCTTCGTCATTTTTGTGTTTGGATCCATGAGCTTTGTCATTACCAGTAAAGAATTTAACTTTTTGCTTTCCGTGGGCATTATGGTTCTGTTTACGGGGTTGCTGTTTAAACTCCTGTTTCAAGGGGGAGGCAGGAATCTCTATCTGCTGCTTCTCATTGGAGTCGTTTTCGGCACCTTGTTTCAGAGCATGACGACCTTCATGCAGGTTCTGATAGACCCCAATGAGTTCTTAGTCGTACAAGATCGCATGTTTGCAAGCTTTAATAACGTGAACACTGATATTCTTACCCTGGCGATTGCCGGATTAATATTAACTACCCTTTATTTTATCAGACTTTATAAATATCTCGATGTGTTGTCCTTAGGACGTGAAGCGGCCATTAACTTGGGGGTCGATTACGATTACGTAGTAAAAAGACTCCTCGTGATTATTGCCATTCTGACCTCGATTTCTACAGCTTTAGTCGGACCGATTACGTTCCTAGGACTTCTTGTCGTCAATGTTGCGCATGAGTTCCTCAAAAGCTATCAACATAAGTACTTGATCATCGGTACGGTTTTGATTGCGATCATCGCTCTGATAGGCGGGCAGTTGATTGTGGAAAGAGTATTTACTTTTTCAACCACGTTGAGTGTCATTATTAACTTTATTGGCGGGATTTACTTTATCTATCTTCTATTAAGGGAGAATAAGTCATGGTAGAAGTGAGAAATCTATCAAAGCGTTATGGAAACAAAACGGTAGTAGAAAATGTCTCGGTCAAGATTGAAAAAGGCAAGATTACCTCTTTTATCGGACCGAATGGCGCAGGAAAAAGCACCTTGTTATCGATGATCAGCAGGCTAGCTGATCAAGATAGCGGGGAAGTCATTGTTGAGAATAAGAATCTTAATCATTGGAAAAGCATTGAGCTGGCGAAAAAAATATCTATTCTCAAGCAATCCAACCACATTAATATTCGCTTAACGATTCGTGATCTAGTAAGCTTTGGCCGCTTTCCTTATTCGCAAGGGAAACTGACCAAGGAAGATTGGAAACATGTTGATGAAGCCATTCGGTATATGGAGTTGCACGAAATGCAGGATAAATTTCTTGATCAATTGAGTGGCGGTCAGAGACAGCGTGCCTACATTGCGATGGTACTGGCTCAAGATACTGAGTACATTCTCTTGGATGAACCGCTCAATAATCTGGATATGAAGCATTCCGTCCAGATTATGAAGGTACTGAGAAGGCTAGTGGATGAACTAGGCAAAACCATTGTAATTGTTATTCATGATATTAACTTTGCTTCTTGCTACTCAGATTATATCGTTGCCTTGAAGAATGGCAGGGTTGTAAAAGAAGGCTACACAAATGAGATTATCCAATCCCCTGTGCTTAGAGATGTTTATGATATGGATATCCAGATTGAGAGCATTAACGAAAATAAAATTTGCGT
>JBEQAI010000206.1:0-6397 GCA_041640415.1 Ammoniphilus sp.
AACGAAACAACCGGGAAGCTAGACGTGAAGATTCCGCCTCTTCGCAGCTTAACAGGTAAGCCTAAGCGGATTGCGCCGGGGCACGGTGCATGTCCGGGCTGTGGTATATTCCCAGGTTTAGAGATGTTCTTTAAGGGAATCGAAGGAGATATCGTGGCCTTATTCCAAACGGGCTGTGCCATGGTTGTAACCACAGGCTATCCGTATAGTTCTCATAAGCAAACGTATATTCATAACCTGTTCCAAAATGGTGGAGCTACCCTTTCAGGTGTGGTTGAAGCCTTCTATGAGTTGAAGCGACGCGGCGAAATTGACGTGCCAGAAGACTTTACGTTTGTGATGGTTACAGGGGATGGTGGGATGGATATTGGAATGGGGCCTGCAATCGGTGCAGCGCTTCGTAACCATAAGATGATCATCCTTGAGTATGATAACGAAGGATATATGAATACAGGTAGCCAGTTGTCTTATTCCACTCCGCTTGGCCATATGACAACCACCTCTAACGTTGGCAAGTTCCAAGGAGGAAAGGCCTTCCATCATAAGGACACTGTGCAGATTATGGCTTCTACCAATATTAGCTATGCCTTCACGGGTACGGAAGCTTTCCCGCAAGATCTTCTGAAGAAAGCGGCTAAAGCACAATGGTATGCGCAAAACGTCGGTACGGTATATGGGAAAATTCTCATTGCTTGCCCGCTCAATTGGAAGTCGGCTGACGAGTTAGGGGAACCCATCGTAGGCACGGCAGTTAATACCTGCTTCTTCCCTCTCTATGAGATTGAGAATGGCGTAACGACCATTACTTATGATCCGGAAGAAAAAGGGAAGCGCGTGGATGTTTACGAGTGGGTAAACTCGATGGGTAAGACCAAGCATTTGACGAAGCCTGAATACGCAGAAATGCTGGATACCTTCCGCCAAGAAGTTGAAAGGCGCTGGAGAAGACTAAAAGAAAAGCATAATAATCCATATCTATAGAAGGATATAGGGGCGATGACTAGAACATCGCCCTTTTCTTGCGGGAAAAGAATAATATGTCCAACCAACTAATAGAATGTAAATGGGGTGTATACATGCCTTTATTTCATTCCTTTCTTTTATCGGTTGCCTGGACACTAGCTTGGCTTTCGGAAAAGGCATTTCCGCAGGCGAATAGGATGGTTAACTTGGAAACGGAGTTCCTGACCTTATTCTTGTTCAAGCCGTTTCATTTGTTTCTCTCCTTTTTTTGCTTTCTGCTAGCTTTTCTTATTTTTCGACGCGTTACTTTAATTCATTTTAGAAACTTATTTCTCAAAGGCTCCTTCCTCAGAACAGGGCCGTTAGCTAGCTTGCTCGTTCTTGTTTTGGCCTGGGGGATGCTAGCCATGATCATAGCCAAGCATCCTATACCATCGGTTATGCTCTTGGGAGTCATGCTATGTTATGACACCCTTCAATGGATGTCACTCGTGCGGAGGAATAAGAGATTTAAATCAGCTCTGGAGAAAAACCCCACTCATCACGGTTGGTGAGAGTGAGGTTTTTTTAAACTTCTTTAGTCTTCTTTCACTTCAGTCGGAAGAACAAATTTATACCCTTGGTCGGAAAGTTCTTTTAATAGGGGATCCAATGCTTCCGCGGTAATAGGGAAATCATGCAGAAGAATATTGGCTCCGTTATGCATCGTTGAAACGACTTGCTGAACCACTTTTTGTGGTTCTTTAAGTTCCCAGTCAAGCGAGCCTACAGACCAATTCATCCACTGCATCCCTTCCTCCCGCATGACTTGCTTTTGGGCATCGGTATAAGCCCCAAAAGGCGGCCGGAAATACTTTGGCTTTTCACCTGTTATACTTTCAATAAGAGTATTCATAGAAAGTATTTCTTGTTTCTGTTTTTCTGGGGTTAGCTTTCGTAAGTTTTGGTGCTCCCACGTATGATTGGCTACCATGTGGCCACGTGCGTGGATTTCCTTAATTAGGTTGATGAACTGTTCTTCTTTTTGCGGGTTTGGCTTATAGTCCCATCCATAGTTGAAGCCATTTACAAACCAAATGGATTTTGCTCCGTACTTATCTAGAATGTCTAGGATCTGTAGGGTAACAACACCCTTGGGGCCATCATCAAAGGTTAATAGAGCAATTTTTTCACCCTCTTCAGTGGAATGAATCCTAAAGTGCTTTGTGTCTACATAATATCTGCTGGAACTTTCAGGTGGTTCAATGGCCGCTGGGGTTTCTGCAGTTTCTGCAGGCTCTTGGACTTCGGGTGATTCTTCCTGAGGTGTAGCGGTGGAATCCGCAGGTTGGGGCGATGCGGGCTGTTCGACAGGTGGAGCAGAAGAATGGGTAGAGCAAGACGAAAGGAGAGATAAGCATAGTACCCATGCAAGAAGTGATAGCATACGAGCTTTCATCATTCAAAGTTCCCCTTCATTTCTTTTTTCTTTTATCTTAATATACAAGCTAGTAAATTAGAACTTTAAAAAAAGGTCAAATTGAATGGGAAAGAGCATAGGATAGTAATACTCCCCTTTAATTAGGAAGGATTTATCTTGGTCTAGCAGATTTATTGTTGTTTCATCGACCTTGGACATGGTATCATAAAACAAATTACGAGTTATGTACCTTAGAACATGAAAAAGCCTTACTTCATAACCTATAGTACTACCGGATTGGCAAGGGAGGGTCGTGAATGCGTGTAGAACGCCTTAGCAGTGATAAGATAAGGATTTTTTTAACGTTCGATGATTTACACGAAAGAGGAATAGAAAAAGAAGACATCTGGCGTGATATCCCGAAGGTCCACGATTTGTTCAATGACATGATGGAGCATGCCTATCAGGAACTGGGATTTGAAGTCATGGGACCCGTGGCTGTTGAGGTTTTCGCTTTGCCTGCACAGGGGATGGTAGTCATCGTTACACGAGGCAGAAGTCAAGCATCTGTCGAAGATGATGCGGATTATGATGATGAAGATATATATGAGATGGAAGTCACGCTTGAAGAAAGCGAAGATATCATATTTTTCTTCCATGATTTTGAACACTTGCTTGAAGCCTGCCAACGAGCCAGCACCGTCTTAGCAGAAGGCGGCAGGGTTTATAACTATAATAATCGTTATTATCTTGTCTTAGACGATATTGATATGGATAATCAGCAACTCTACCATACCATCATTGCTCTGCTCTCGGAATATGGAGAGGCATCCACGGTCACCAAATACGTGTTGGCAGAGTACGGCAAGTGCTTAGTTGCTGAGAACGCGGTTCACGTGCTATGCCACTATTTTAAATAATACTATTCCTAACAATAGATGTAGAAGAAGACGCGTAGGTATTACGCGTCTTTTTCGGCTCTTGAGATAAAGAAAATAGGAGAGTGATCGGATGGAGATATTGCCTAGACGGTTGTATACGGAAGACCTAGAGAAATTGCATGCTCACTATCAAAAAAATCTCAATCAAGAAGCATTAGATTATCTTAAAAAGAGAGGGATTTTGCCTAGTACTGCCGAGAAATTCCAACTGGGGTTTGAGCCGTTTCAGATTGGGTTTAACTCACAAAGAGGCAAGGCAAGCGGGCATTTTACGAATTGTATTATCTTTCCTGTTAAGGATATGCAAGGACAAATGGTGGACTTGATCGGAAGGTCTATCTTTGATGAGCAACCTAAATACAAGACGTTGGTAGGGCGTGGGGAAATCTTTTTTAATGAACAGACGATAACAGAATCCGATGATATATTATTATGCAGAAATGTGTTTGATGTTTTATCCTTAGAGCAAGGGGACTTGCCGGCGCTTTGTGTCCATGATTATGCTGGCTTCAAGGAAGTACATGCGCAAAAGCTGGCGGGAAAGCGTGTGTTTATTTGTTATCCGAATGATGAAGCTGGCCGAAGAGAAAGCAACCGGGTATCTTCGCTGCTCTCTGAACTGGCAACTGAAGTATATACTGTTTTTCTGCCTGAGGGATTTCGTGATGTGAATCATTTTTTTGTTCAAGTGAAGAACCCGGCAGATACCTTCCAGCAATTACTTCAAGAAACGGTGGAAGAAAGTGTGAATGTACCTGTTTCTCCTGATGTTCGGAATTTAGTCGTTTTCCTGGAAGAATACCAGAAACGGCACCAAGGCCACTTGCAGGGAATCCCTACTGGCTTTGATAGCTTAGATCAAAAGCTTATGGGCGGACTGAGGACGGGACTTTATTTGATTACCGGTCTTGTATCAAGCGGAAAATCGATGCTGCTAAGGCAGATGGCTGATCAGATTGCAAAGTCAGGTACACCTGTAGTCTATGTCTCCTGGGATATGACGGGCTTTGAGCTATGGGCAAGAAGCATGGCACGCCTGTTAGGAATGTCCCCTCAACATATTATTTCAGCAAAAGCTCCTCTAGATAAGCTGAATCAAGCGAACCAGGAGTATCTGATTATCGCCAAGAATATGTGGACACTAGAGGGGCGAATGGATACGACACTCGATGAAGTGGAAGACTATGTAGAAAGGATTATCCAGTCCATCGGAAAAGTTCCAGTTGTCTTTATTGATCACCTTTTTCGGGTTCCCTTGCGTGATAAGGAAGGAAGACTGGTTCAGCAGAACTACTCCTTAGTCTCCTACTTCCTCCATCAATGGTCACGCCAATGGGATACGCCAATCATTGCAGCTGCACCCAGGCAAGCACAGGATCCTCCTCTCCATTCTTCCATTGAAGCAGCGGTGGATGTGATTCTTTCACTTGAAGCTGATGAAGATCAAAGTCAGTCTATTACCCTGCAACTGAAAAAAAATCGAAATGGTACGTTAGGTGAGCTAACATTCACCTTTGACAAGGAAAAAGCTGTATTTTATCCTTCTCAATCTTAGCGTTAAGATGTATACTATTCCACGGATGACTTTCTTTTGTAGCATATAATCGTTTTGAGGTGGTAAAGATGGCAGAAAAAGAAGTGGCAGATAAACAAGGTACTGTACAAGAACCTGCAAAGGAAAACCTGAATGTCCTTGTGTCCACTCAACAAGTCATTGGTGAGGCTCTTTCCAAGCTGGGATATCCTGCGCCTGTGTATGAATTGCTTAAGGAACCCATGAGAGTTTTAACCGTACGGATTCCGGTTCGGATGGATGATGGCTCGGTTAAAGTGTTTACGGGCTACCGTGCGCAGCATAATGACGCAGTCGGACCTACTAAAGGCGGGGTGCGTTTTCATCCTGAAGTAACAGAAGATGAGGTGAAAGCGTTATCCATCTGGATGAGCTTGAAGTGTGGAATTGTCGACCTTCCCTATGGTGGTGGAAAAGGGGGAATTATTTGTGATCCCCGCGAGATGTCTTTCCGGGAACTCGAGAGACTGAGCCGCGGCTATGTTCGCGCGATTAGTCAGATCGTTGGTCCTTCTAAGGATATACCAGCTCCGGACGTTTTTACTAACTCGCAAATTATGGCTTGGATGATGGATGAGTATAGCCGAATCCGAGAGTTTGACTCCCCTGGCTTCATTACCGGAAAACCTCTGGTGTTAGGTGGTTCGCATGGAAGAGAAACGGCTACAGCTAAGGGTGTTACGATTTGTATTGAAGAGGCAGCCAAGAGAAAAGGGATCGAACTCGAAGGTGCTCGGGTGGTCGTACAAGGTTTCGGGAATGCAGGAAGCTTCCTAGCTAAGTTTATGCATGACAAGGGAGCTAAGATTATTGCAATTTCCGACGCTTATGGGGGCTTATATGATGAAGAAGGCCTAGATATTGACTACCTTTTGGACCGCCGGGATTCCTTTGGAACCGTTACGAAGCTATTTAAAGATACGATCACGAATAAGCAATTGTTAGAATTAGATTGTGATATCCTTGTTCCCGCAGCGATTGAAAACCAGATCACCGCGGAAAATGCTGCAAACATCAAAGCGAAAATTGTCGTAGAGGCAGCGAACGGACCAACCACCCTAGAGGGAACGCGAATCTTAACCGAGCGAGGGATCTTGCTTGTTCCGGATGTGCTAGCGAGCGCAGGGGGCGTAACCGTTTCGTACTTTGAGTGGGTTCAGAATAACCAAGGATACTATTGGACAGAAGAAGAAGTAGAGAAGAAACTGCGAGACGTGATGGTTCGCGCTTTTGAAAATGTATATAATACCGCTCAGAACCGACGAGTCAATATGAGGTTATCCGCCTATATGGTGGGATGCCGCAAGATGGCTGAAGCTTCTCGCTTCCGCGGCTGGGTATAGACGATAAAGGCTGCCTTCATATTCTTGGAAGGCAGCCTTTTGCGTGCTATGGGAAAAGCTTCGCGAGTTCTTTAGGATCCTTTGTCGTCTCCCAGGCAATCATGAGCTTAATTCTTGCTTTTTGACCATTTAATCCATTAGAGAAAAGGACTCCCATCTTCCCCAACTGATATCCCCC
>JBEQAI010000207.1:0-6356 GCA_041640415.1 Ammoniphilus sp.
ACCCCTTCCTAGATCCTGATACAAGAGAGATTTTTCGGGAAGACCAAGTACCAAAGGCTAACCAATCCTATGTTCGTTTTAAGCGATCACCTGATGGCGGCGTAGATACATACATTTACCTTAAGGGACATAAGAGACAGATCGGTACAGAAAGTGAACCGTTCCTTGTAGATTTGTTAACTACAGGTCATATCCAAAACATCCCTGAACACAACTAAAGAGCCCTCACGGGCTCTTTTTTCTATAACTTTATCCTCCTAATATACCCCCACGTAATCAACTGCGCTAAACTAACTCCCAACAATAAGAAGCTCAGGACCAAAGGATCTTCTCTCCAGCTAACTAAAGCAATAAATACGCCTAAGGATAGCAGCCTGCCTATATTCAGTCCCGTTTCGCGAATAATGATATTCTCTACTTTCCACTGCGCGGTTTCTTTGCTTTGACCAATGGCATCATACACGATGGATACAGCAGGAATATAGAAGAGTGGGCTGAATAAACTGATGCCAATACCCATAATGAGCAGCGTGGTGTAGTTAACCTCATAAAATAAGGGGAGAACGGAGGCGGACATCATTATCGTTCCCCAGAATAAAGAGGTGTTCCTCCAAGCTGGCTTTATGAATTTGCCTACAAAATAGAAGGAAAAGAATGCAACAGCTGAGGTGATGAAGGTATAGACACCTACTTTCCATTCTCTGCTGGTTGCGACATAGACAAGTATACCAACTAAAAAGTTAAACACAGACTCGTTAATGCCTTGTCCAATCATTGCTTTAAGAATCCTGCGCCAGGTTAAACTTTTTTTATATACCTGATAGGTCTGGGCAAGAGAAAATTCCCCGCCGGATTTTCGCCTTTTAAAGAAAAAGCTAAGGACTACACCGGCTATGTAAATTCCTAAAGAAATGGCGAAAATGGTATAGTAGCCTTTCATGCCGGTCATTTGAGAAATGAGGTACCCTGAAGCAAGTGGTGCCGTCATGCCGACAAATGAACCGAAAACGCCAGCCAGTCCGTTAAATTTATCGCGGTTTTCCCGATTGGTAATTTCGAAAACGACGATGTTAAAGGCAAACCAAAAAAATCCATGGCCAATACCTTGAACAAACCCTAAGGGCAAGATTAAGGAAACCGCTCTTTCGCCTAACAATAAGACACCGAGGTAAAACAGTGCGGCTACAATAATGCCCATCCGTAAACAGGACATTTTGTTATACACTTTGACCCACTTGCCTGATAGCATGAACGTCACTTGCATTCCGATAAAGAAGGAAATATTATACCAGCCAATCAAGCTGTAATCGTTGGCTTTTTTCCATAGGTACACATTGACGAATGTCCCGGACAAAGCTTCAGCTAATAAGAAGAGTGTATTAACGAGAAGTAGAAGTCTGCCTTGAGAGCCGATCTCACTTTTTAGAAGGGATCGTTTCCCTTTTGAGGCGTCTTTAAGGTCTACTCCCCAGTGATAAAACAGACCATGCTTGGATTTGACCGTCATTTTTCTCTCCCCTGTCCATCATTGTCTGTAGGTTTCTAGGTTGTCCAGGAAAGCTGAAAAATATGATGGAAAAGGAAGGCCTCCCATAGGAAGGTCTTCCTCAGACAAACTTATTCCATTGCCTTTTTAGCAAACTCGGTATTGATGATAGCTTCGTAACTGACTTTCTTGGAGAGTTCACCGGCATTTTCCATCACAGCTTCTAGATTTTGATACTCTTCTTCGTCAATGATGGGATCGGTAGCCCAGGATCCTTGGGATTTATATCTTTCTAGAACCTTAAGTAAGGTTTCTCGATTTAATTCAGTAAAATGAGGAGAGATGGCATCTGCGATTTCTTCGATACTGTGGGTAGCGACCCATTGCTGGGCTTTATAAACCGCGTTCGTAAATTTTTGTACAATCTCAGGGTTTTCTTGAATAAAGCTTTGTCTAGTGATATAAACAGTATACGGCAGTTTTCCGCTGTCAGCTCCAAAGGATGCCACCACATGGCCTTTGCCCTCCAGCTCGAGGGCGGAAGCTACGGGTTCAAATAGCTGTACGAAGTCGCCGGTACCAGAAGCAAAAGCACTTCCAAGGTTGGCAAATGAAATATTTTGTATGATATCTACATCTTTAAACGGTACGACACCATTGTTGACTTGAACATATTCGCTGACCATCTGCGGCATTCCGCCCTTCCGCTGACCAATCAGGGTTTTTCCCTTCAGCATATCCCACGTGAAGTTGTCAATCGGCTCACGGGAAACGAGGAAGGAACCGTCGGTCTGGGTGAGTTGGGCAAAGTTAATAGCCGGATCCGTCGCGCCTTGATTATGAACGTAAATGGTGGCTTCTGTCCCCATCAAAATAATTTCCGCATTCCCGCTTAAGAGGGCAGTCATGGCTTTATCCCCGCCATTGGCATTGGTTAATTCGACTTCCAAGCCTTCTTCGGCAAAGAAACCTTGCGTAAGGGCTACATATTGAGGGGCGTAAAAGATGGAGTGAGTCACTTCAAACAAACGAATTTTGTGGGGTTGAGACGTACCGCCACAGGCGGCTAGAACAGCAAAACAAAAGATGAGGGTAAAAATCGCTAGATAGCGAAGCCAAGCTTTCATGTCTTTCGACCTCCTTGGTTTAGTGGGCTTCAGTCTATCTTATTCCGCATGAAGCAATGTGTGAAGGTCACAAAGATATCACAAATTGTCAAAGCATGTAGAATCAATTCATGATATAATGGTTGACGTAGGATTTATGGGGACTTTATAAAGTCTATCGTGTTTGTTTCAATGTGATCTTCTTCACGTCTAGTTCTTTCAATATAGGTTAAAATAATAAATAACAATTTATATGAGAGTGGGGTGGTTCCAAATGCACATCCTAGTAATCGGACTTAACTATAAGACAGCCCCGGTTGAGATTCGCGAGCGCTTTGCCTTTAAAGAGGAAGAAAAAGATCAAGCGGTCAAGACCTTAAGAGGCACAAAAGATATACAGGAATGCGTCATTGTAGGAACCTGTAACCGAACAGAGATCTATGCCGTTGTGGACCAGCTGCATACGGGGCGTCACTATATGAAGACGTTCCTGTCTCAGTGGTTCGGTATTGATAAAGAAGAGTTTGTAGATTATCTATATATTAAGGAAAATGATGATGCACTTCGTCATCTTTTCCGTGTAGTTTGCGGTTTAGACTCGATGGTTCTCGGAGAGACGCAAATATTAGGACAAGTGCGAGCGGGATTTTTGCTTAGTCAAGAACTCAAGGCAACAGGAACGGTATTCAACACCCTGTTTAAGCAAGCTGTTACATTAGCCAAGCGTGCGCATTCTGAGACCGACATTGGAAAGAATGCCGTTTCAGTGAGCTATGCGGCAGTGGAATTAGGCAAAAAAATCTTCGGTTACTTTGAGAAGAAGACCGTTGTAATTTTGGGTGCTGGTAAGATGGGTGAGCTAACGGGCAAGCATCTACATTCCAATGGCGTAAATAAGGTTATCGTTGTGAACCGGACCTATGAGCGTGCACGAACTCTAGCAGATAAGTTCCATGGGGAAGCCTGTACGTTTAACGAGCTTCCTTATGCACTCGCTCAAGCAGATATCCTTATCAGCTCAACGGGTGCAGATGGCTATGTCGTTACGAAGCGAGACATCCAAGCCATCTCTAAGAAGCGAAATCATAGACCGCTGTTTATGATCGACATTGCTGTACCTAGAGATCTGGATCCTGCTATTAATGAACTGGATAACGTGTTTCTCTATGATATTGACGATCTAGAAGGTATTGTTGAAGCGAACCGTCAAGAGAGGGTACGTGAAGCCGAGAAAATTGGATATATGATTGGAGAAGAGATTGCTTCTTTTAAATCGTGGTTAAGTACGCTTGGCATGGTTCCTGTCATCACCGCCCTACGAGAGAAGTCTCTTCAAATTCAAGAAGAAGCCATGAAGCACATCGAGAATAAGCTACCTGATCTAACAGAGAAGGAGCTGCGGATTATCCGCAAATACTCTAAAACGATTGTGAATCAGATGCTTCATGATCCGTTAGTTCGCATGAAAGAAATGGCCGCTCAGTCAAGAGGAGACGAAGCGCTGGATCTTTTTGTGAAGATTTTTGCTCTAGAGGCGGAATTAGAAAAACAAAATAAACTGAAACAACAAAGAGCAGAAACGGAAGTTGCAGATGTGCGCATACCGACTCTCAATGTCAGTGAGGCCGTAGTCCGCTCCTAAAGAAGGGAGTCATGATACTTTGACAATACAGAGCTGGATGTATGATTTAACCATTTATATCTATGCCTTCAGTGTTCTCATGTATTTTTCAGATTTTATTCAAAGCAACCGGAAGGTCAATCAGATGGCCTTCTGGTTGCTTGCTATTGTTTGGGTTTTGCAGTCGATTTTCTTTGTTTCACAGATATTCACGAAGGAATATTTTCCGGTTCTTACCTTATTTGAAACTCTCTTTTTTTACTCGTGGATTATGGTAAGCCTTTCCTTAACGATCAATTATTTTTTTAAAATGGATTTTTTAGTTTTCTTTACAAATATTATCGGTTTTGTTGTAATGGCAGTAACCCTTTTTGCTAATCCGGCAGCAACGCCCGCGTTATCCGAACAGCTGATCTCCGAACTTTTATTTATTCATATTAGTCTAGCGTTTTTCAGCTATGCGGCTTTTTCCATCTCGTTTATTCTGTCGGTAATGTACCTTGTCCAAAACAAGATGCTAAAGCAAAAAAAATGGACCCCGTTGTTTCGCAGACTCCCGAGCTTAGGTCAGCTTGATTTATACGCCTATCGATTGACCATGGTGGGTGTACCTGCTTTAGTCCTTGCGGTCATTCTTGGAGTAATCTGGGCCTATGTTGTAGGACAGTCGGTTTGGCTTGACCCTAAGGTCATGATGTCGCTGTTGGTTGTAGGGATATACAGCCTGTACCTATATCGTAGGATTACGTTTGATTGGCAAGGAAAAAAGCTTGCCCAGCTCAATGTCGCTGCCTTTGCTTTAACGCTATTAAATTATTTAATCTCTGGCTCCCTCTCTTCCTTTCACCAATGGTTGAGATAGTTCAAGAAGATGGAGGTTCTTAAATGAGAAAAGTTATCGTTGGTTCAAGACAAAGTGCCCTAGCCCTTACCCAAACGAAATGGGTCATTCGTCAGCTCGAGGCTTTAGGGCTTCCTTTTGAATTTGAGATCAAGAAAATCGTAACCAAGGGAGATCAGATCGTAGATGTGACCCTCTCTAAAGTCGGTGGAAAAGGGCTATTCGTCAAAGAAATTGAGCAAGCGTTATTAGATGGCGATATTGATATGGCGGTACACAGCATGAAGGACATGCCGGCTCTTCTTCCTGAAGGGTTAACCATTGGTGCCGTTCCGCCTCGCGTAGATGTTCGCGATGTTCTGATCAGTAAAGACGGAAAAACCTTGGATGAATTGCCATCTGGCGCTACCATTGGAACGAGCAGCCTAAGAAGAAGTGCTCAATTGCTTGCCCATCGTGGAGATCTCAATATTAAATGGATTCGAGGAAATATTGATACCCGGATTCGTAAGCTTCATGAAGAGGATTATGATGCGATCGTGCTAGCGGCTGCCGGATTGGAAAGAATGGAATGGAAAGGACAAATTACTCAATTCCTGCCTGTAGAGATTAGTCTTCCAGCCGTCGGACAAGGTGCGCTAAGCATTGAATGCCGAGAAGCAGATACAGAGGTCATGGAATTGCTGGCTAAGTTTAACGACCCGGTTACGGAAAAAGCAGTCCGAGCAGAACGAGCTTTCCTCAATACGCTAGAGGGCGGTTGCCAGGTTCCGATTGGAGCCTACGCCCAAATGACAGAGGAAGGACTATGCTCTTTAACGGGCTTAGTCGCATCGCCAAATGGCACACTAGTCCTGAAGGACTCCATTAAAGGAGAGAAGCCAGAGGAGATCGGTCGTAAGCTAGGTCAGTTTCTGATTGAGAAGGGCGCCTCAGAAATATTGGATAAGGTCCGCCAGGAAAATCATATATGAGACTGGATTCGAATCCGCTGCAAGGGAAGACCGTCTTGGTTACCCGTTCGAGAGCACAAGCCAGTGATCTCTCCCGGCGTATTGAAGCATTGGGCGGAAGACCGATTGAGTTTCCGCTAATCCAATTGGTGCCTCCTCGTGATCTTTTGCCTTTGCAACAAGCCCTAAAGGAAATTCACCAATTTGATTGGATTCTTTTTACGAGTACAAACGGAGTCGAGTTTTTTGTGGAGCAGATGCAACAAGCTCAGCTTGAGTTTTCTAGGATATCGGCTAGAGTTGGAGTAGTGGGACCGAAAACAGCTAGATCGGAAGAGCGTCGTGTAGG
>JBEQAI010000208.1:0-6344 GCA_041640415.1 Ammoniphilus sp.
TACCTTCCCATCTCGATAGTCAGGAGCAACACAGCTTCTTCCTAATTCAAGCATTTCATGGGCTTTTGAACGTAAGGGAGTTAAATCGAACTCAGTCTCTGAATAAAACCCCCCATGTTGGATGGCCTTATAACCAGGTAACAGTCTGTATGTTCCTACTACCTTTCCGGTAGAAACCTCTTTAACAATCAAATGGTCACAATATGGATCGTATGAATCTTTCTCAAGCTTATCCTTATTGATTAATCTATGGTTACCCGCATCTTCAACGAATACTTGATAGCGCAATTGAAATGCTTGTTCCAGCTCTGCGGGTGTATCAACTAGCTTTACTAGCAGATCGGCCTTCGTTCCAGCCATACTTATCACACCCTCTATTATGAAGTTTGCGGTTCTATTACTATAGTATGTAAAAAGATAGAATGTGTTAGTAAAACAAAAAACCTCCCTTTAAGAAGAGGTTATAAAGGGAGGTTTTTAGGCGTATGCGGCAACAATATTTCAAAAGTAACCGTGCCGTCTTCAATATTAAAATTTAAATGACCTCGGTACTTTCTAACTAGGTCCTTAACAATGGCCAACCCCTGACCGTGAGGACTCACTTGTTGGAAAGACCCCAGCTCTTTTGAAGTATATCCAGCTTCAAACCATCGTTCAGCTTCCTTGGCCCCAACAGAACCAGGGATGATCGTATTGTTCACGAGAAATTCATAATAGTCAGCGCCCTTCCTTAGAGTAACGGTAATTTTTCGATTTTGTTCTGGTAATTTGCATGTGGCTTCCATGGCATTATCCATCAGGTTACCATAGATGCGAATAAGATCGGTTTCGGGATAGTCCATGGTAAAATTCGGTTCTGCTTTAATGACAAAATCAATATTATTATCCGCAGCTACCGTTGATTTTGAGAAAAAAAGAACACTTAGCGTAGGATGAGCAATCTGAATGGAATGATCCAATCTTCTCACCTCTTTAGATAATTGTCGAAAATATTCCTCTGCTCGTTCATATGATTTTAACTGAAGATGCCCCCATATAATCTGAAAATGGTTATTCATGTCATGTCGAAACGAGCGTAAAGAGGATACAAAGTTCTGGAATTCGTCCTGATAGGTCCGTTGCGTAATATGCAGGTCTTGAGCTGCCCTATCATTCATCTCTTGTATTAACCTGTCCATCTTCATGGTCATATCGTTAATGGATTCTGACACCTGATCCAGCTCTGCATTACTTCCCGTCAGCGGAATCCTCTCGCTTAAATTTCCATCAGATACTTTTTTCAGATGCTCGCGTATCGTAGACAAGGGTTTTAAGCTTTGTCTTGTCATTACATAAGACAATATAAGCATGAGTAGAAGCATCGCTAGATAGGCGCTGGAAATAATCACAAGAGCCATCTGAAAAAAAGTCTGCTCATCCTGTTTATTACGAGTCAGAAGCATAGCTCGTTGATTAGGCAAAGGAATATAGTGCTTCTCATACATTACCCCTTTTTCTATGAAGCGAACCGATTCGGCTTGAGAGCCTTCCTGTACCATTTCAACATACGAGCGATCTTCCGGTCTCGGTAAAAGATCTTGACCGAACAGCACCGTATCATCTCGTTCTGGTATGATTTCATTGGGCTTCGGAATTCCGTCTAGCCAAGGATTAACATTGATGATTGCTATACTTTCAATTTGTCGATTTTTTTCAACAATATCAGAAATAAACTGCTGAGGGCTAAACATACTCTTTACCTGTTGGATTTGTTCATCCTTAATATAAGGCGCAATAAGAAAAGGAGTTTCCCCATCCGTTGAACGATAGTAGGCGTACTTATAGTAAGCATCCTCCCATGAGGACTTGGCAACTGGCCCCACCCAATAATTTGTACTTTTATATCCTTCCTTTACATCCACGGTTCCTGAACGGATTAGTTGACGAAGCGCAGTCGTCCAAGTGTTGTCTTCCCCCCAGTCCTTTGAAGACACCCCAATCTCACCTGGATCAGAGGATTGAACAATCACAATATGGTTATCAATTTCAATACAAAGAGAGATCTGGGTTAAGCGGTATTTCTCTCTTAAACTAGTAAGCTCTTCACTTGTAATTAGGTCTAGGCTTTTTCCCTTTAAGTCTTCAGCTAGGTTTACAGCAGCATAATAAAGCAGCCTATCAATATCTTGTTCGACAGCTTTTGCTGCTTGTTCCGATAGATTAAGAGACTGAATAATTATCTCGGTAGCTGACTGCACTTCCAAAGATATATGCTCTTTAAAGTGTTCTTTTGAGAACCAATATAAAATTGATGTCAATAACAAGCCCACAACCCCAATAATGAGAGCAAATTGGAGGGTTAATTGGGACAGAATGGATTTATTACGGATCCAAAACATAGACGGGACCTCTTTCACTCTAGAAATACACCCTACTATTATAACCTAAAGTTAATTATTAAGCGTTAAAGTATGAATTAAAAACATAAAAGGAACTAGCAAATAATGGCATCACTTGATAAATATTGAATTCCTAACGTAACTTTGGTAGACTAATAAATAAATAGAATATGAGTAAAAAACTAGTAAATCTACATCATGGGGTGACAGCAATGAAAAAAGCGCAAATATTAGGTCTTCTGCTAAGCGGGTGTCTAGTGTTCTCTTCCTTTACGTCAACTTATGCGGCCACATCGGATGAAATTGCAAATTCTGCTCAAAAGTACATAGGCCATTCACTGCAAAATTATACCGCAGGAGATTTTATTCATTACACCTTAAAAGGGGTTGGAATATCCTCTTCCACTAGCCTAACAACCCTATACAAACAGGGTGCTCCTGTGTCTAACTCTAATGTAAAAAGAGGAGACATTGCCTTCTTTGGTTCTAGCAGCTCCAACCTATTTGCATCAGGAGTCCATCTCGGAAATAACCAAATTGCTGTCGCCTATAAACCCTATGGAAGTGTTAAGGTACTATCTGCAACAGACACCGTTGTAAAAAATAATCTTTTAGGAAATCGAAGCTTCGCAACCACTACAGGAAGCACAGCCACTAGCCCAACAATTAATCCAACGACTCCACCAGCCCTTGACACAAAGGAAGCCCTAATTCAAGCCGGTTTAAAATATCTGGGTACTCCTTATGAATACGGCTCGAGCCGTGATAACACAGATACCTTTGATTGTTCAGATTTTGTGCGCCAAGTCTATCTTGATGGCGTTGGCCTAGATTTAGGGAAAGGTGGTTCTACCTCGCAATATAAATACCTACTCAATACAGGAGCCCAAATCAAAACCGATTGGCGTCAATTGGAAAAAGGAGATATCATGATTTTTATGCCTTACCGCGGAACGGCTGAATCGAATTATACGACAAACCGTACCGCTATTGGTCACTCAGGCATTTATATGGGGGATGGCAAAGTTCTTCATACTTATTCTAAAGATTCGGGTGGAGTTCGAGTGGACTCTATCGCCAATAGACACTGGGAGTATCGTTTTATAGCAGGTGGAAGCCCCCTAACTAAATAACATAAAAAGGCAGCCAAGCGAGTTTTCTCCGGCTGCCTTTTATATTTTTATTTGCACAACTGGAAGGTTTTTAGTATTTCTGGAAGATCCCGATTAATCATTCGCGATAAATACTTGAATTCCCGCAATTTTCGGTTGTAATCGGTTTGGTCAGGCAATAGGAATTCATCAGGCGGTTCACCCGGTGTTAGGACGGCATAAACTATTTTCTTTCTCGAACCTATAAATTGTAAAGGAGAGTCTTTATACCTTGCATCCCACTTCCGTTTACTCATCTTAAACACGACTAAATCAAAAATTGTGGTTGATAAAATACCATTTATGCGCCTTCGATAGCGAAGCTTAAATTGAATACAAGCTAGAGCATCGTTTAAACCACAAGCGGTCTCCTCTACAAAAACATGTTTCTTCCACCAACTTGGAAATCTAAGCCGAAACCTATAAGTCGGGTTATGGTACCATATGGGCACTGCTCTCTCCTCCCTTTCTCTTTAAAGGATATTCGAAAGAAAGAAGGTGGTTTACATAATATTTATTATGACTATAGAAAAAACTCCTATCGGAGTAAATTCTCAGAAGCCAGACCGCTTTTCTTATTCTGTAAAAAAAGAGCCACACTCGGTGGCCCTTTGGTTATGCTTTTTCTTGTAATGCCTTCGCTTTGAACTCAATGCGCCGACGATGCAAGATCGGCTCGGTATAACCGCTTGGCTGATCGTATCCTTTAAATACGAGTTCACATGCTGCTTGGAATGCAACGGAATTATCATAATCCGGAGCCATTGGGCGGTAAGCCGCATCCCCTGCATTTTGTTCATCAACGACTTTAGCCATACGCTTTAAGGTTTCTAATATCTGTTCTTCGCTTGCAATTCCATGGTGCATCCAGTTCGCCATATGCTGGCTAGAGATACGAAGAGTCGCGCGATCCTCCATTAGCCCTACATTGTTAATATCAGGAACCTTCGAGCATCCAATTCCTTGCTCGACCCAGCGTACTACATAACCTAAAATCCCTTGTGCATTGTTGTCTAGCTCTTGCTGAATTTCATCTGTAGTCCACTGCGGATTCTGCTCTATAGGGATTTGCAGAATGTCATCACGATAGTCCCGAATCGTTTCTTTAATCTGGTTCTGAATTTGACGAACATCAGCTTGATGATAATGGAGAGCATGCAAGGTAGCTGCGGTAGGAGAAGGTACCCAAGCGGTATTTCCCCCTGCTTGCAAATGCCCGATTTTTTGCTTGAGCATTTCGCTCATTAGGTCAGGCATTGCCCACATTCCTTTGCCAATTTGTGCGCGTCCTTGCAAACCGCATGTAAGCCCGACAGCAACATTGGACTTTTCATAGCTTTGGAGCCATGTGGAGGATTTCATATCGTTCTTGCGAATCATCGGACCCGCTTCCATAGACGTATGCATTTCATCCCCAGTACGATCAAGAAATCCTGTATTAATAAAGACTACCCGATCTTTAACCTGACGAATGCATGCTTTTAAATTTAGGGATGTACGACGCTCCTCGTCCATTACCCCAATTTTAAGCGTATGGCGGTTTAAACCAAGCATATCCTCCACACGGTTAAATAACTCATTAGCGAATGCTACTTCCTCCGAACCGTGCATCTTTGGCTTCACGATATACACAGAGCCCTTGGCTGAGTTTTTCTTGCCGCTCGTACGCAACAAGTCGTGCATGGCAATTACGCTGGTAAACACAGTATCTAGGATTCCTTCCGGTACTTCATTGCCTTCTTGGTCCAGTATTGCGTTTATGGTCATCAGATGCCCTACATTACGAACAAACAGAAGAGAACGCCCTTTTAATGTAAGCTCTCCTCCGGTTACAGAAGTGTAAATGCGATCTGGATTCATGGTTCTTGTCAATGTCTTGCTTCCTTTAGAGAAGGTAGCAGATAGATCACCCTTCATAAGACCGAGCCAATTTCTGTAGACTAGAACTTTATCCTCAGCATCCACCGCTGCTACAGAGTCTTCGCAATCCATGATCGTGGAGAGTGCAGCTTCCATTAAAACATCCTTAACCCCTGCAGCATCCGTAGACCCAATCGGATGGTTACGGTCAATTTGAATTTCAAAGTGTAATCCATTATTTTTCAATAGAACAGCTGTTGGCGCCTCTGCTTGACCTTCATACCCTACAAGCTTGGCATGATCTTCAAGTGTCGCGGTTTGACCATTGCTTAATATAACTAGTAATTGCCCGTTAACAACGGCATAATTAGTAGCATCTTTATGGGTTGCTCCTGCTAATGGGGCGGATTGATCCAAGAAATTCTTCGCGAATTCGATGACTTTTTGTCCACGAACTGGATTATAGCCAGCAGTGAGTTCTGCTCCATTGTTTTGATCTATAGCATCCGTTCCATATAGTGCATCATAAAGGCTCCCCCAGCGTGCGTTCGCGGCATTGATCGCGTAGCGAGCATTGTTTACCGGTACAACTAATTGAGGTCCAGCCTGTAATGAAATCTCATCGTCTACATTAGTAGTCTCCACTTCAAAATCCTCAACTTCTGGCTCCAGGTAACCAATTTCTTGGAGGAAGGCTTTATACTGTTCAAAGTTGAGAGGATTTTGTTTGTGCCATTCATGAATAGCTGCTTGGATTCGGTCACGTTTTTCCAGTAGAGTTTTATTTCTTGGTGCTAGATCCTGAATTAAAGTCCCTAGATTCAACCAGAACTTCTCTTGTTCTACACCCGTCCCAGGAAGCACCTCGGCATTGATAAACTCATATAACTCCCCAGCAACTTGAAGACTTCCAACTTTGATATACTCTGACATAGTGGACTTCCTCCCTATTTAA
>JBEQAI010000209.1:0-6339 GCA_041640415.1 Ammoniphilus sp.
CGCATTGTATATGGGCTTTCCTGTTTTCCTATTCCACACCACTGTCGTCTCTCGTTGATTGGCAATGCCGATGGCTGCTATTTCCTCAGGATGTACGCCATTTTCAACCATTACTTGCTCTAGTACCTGGAGCTGGGATTCCCAAATTTGCTCCGCATCTTGCTCCACCCATCCCGGGGAAGGAAAATGCTGCTGCACTTCTTTCTGGGCGAGGCCAATTCCCCTTCCGGATCGGTCGAATAAGATCGCCCTTGAGCTTGTGGTTCCTTGATCTAAAGATAAGATATATTTCTTTTCCATATTAAGAAGAGACACCCCTATACATAAAAGCTAGAGAGGGTTCTCTAGCTTTTAAGATTTTCCTATAAGTTGAAGACCACGATCCGTTCTTCGGTCATTTCTTCGATTGCGTATTTGGGACCTTCTTTTCCCCAGCCGCTTTCCTTGACCCCTCCATAAGGCATTTGGTCTGCCCGATATTGGGAGGCATCGTTGATCATGACTCCACCGACATGAATGTTTCGAGCTGCCTTAAATGCCGAATCGAGGGACTGCGTAAAGATGCCTGCCTGCAGCCCATATTTGGATTGATTGACAAGGGCAATGGCTTCTTCCAAATCATCATAGGCAATAATACTGACTACCGGAGCAAACACTTCTTCGCATACCACTTTCATCTTCGGCGTAAGCCCGGTAAGAACGGTAGGATAAAAAAGAGCCCCTTCCCTTTTTCCGCCAGTCACTACGCTTGCCCCTTGGGCTACAGCCTCCTGAACCCAGTTTTCCGCCCGCTCGGCTTCCTTCTCGCTGATCATGGGCCCGATATCCGTTGACTCCTGGAAGGGATCGCCAACCACAAGCCTTTCGGTAGCTGCGGCCAGCTTCTCTACAAAGCTCTTTTCAACCTCACGATGCACATAGATGCGCTGCACTGAAATGCATACCTGACCGGCATTGGCAAAGCTCTTTCCCGCACAAAGGCTAGCTGCTTTTTCCAAATCGGCATCGGCATGGACGATAACAGCAGAATTGGAACCAAGCTCCAGCAGTGCTTTTCTCAATCCCACTCGGTCCTTTAAACGTCGCCCAACGGAAGGACTTCCTGTAAAAGTATAAAGATCGATTCGATCATCCTCCGCTAAGCGATCTCCCAATACGGCTCCAGGTCCCACCAGCAAATTCAGATATCCCGCGGGCAATCCTGCTTTCTCCATCAATTCAACTAGCTTCGCAGCAATGATCGGAGTTTGGCTGGTTGGCTTCAACACCACCGTATTGCCGGCAGCAATAGCAGGAGCTACCTTATGAGCAACCAGATTGAGGGGAACATTAAACGGCGTGATGGCACACACGACACCTTTGGGAACCCGCATCGTAAAGGCCATGCGATTCTCTGAGCCTGGGGACGCTTCAACCGGAATACCTTCACCGTGAATGCGCTTGGCCTCTTCTGCAGCAATCTCAAAAGTCTGGGACGCTCGTTCTACTTCCACTAAAGATTCCTTAAGGGTCTTACCAACTTCCAGCGTAATAATACGGGCAAGCTCTACCTTTTGCTCTAGAAGATATTCTGCCGTTCGTTTCAGGATTTGGAATCTTTCGTAAGCAGACAGCCCTTTCCCCTCATCAAATGTTTTTCGCGCCGCCCCAATCGCTTCATTAACTTCCTTCTCGCCGGCAGAAGCCATAGTAGCAAACGTCTCGCCTGTAAACTTGTCTTTTACTTCAAGCCGCTCGGTTGTATCCACCCAAGAACCGTTGATATATAAACGGTAGTGCTCCATCTCTACTTTCGTCGCCATTCCTATACCTCCCACTATCAATGAATTATTTATCCTGCTTTTGAAAGATCACCCATTTGCTTTTGATCTTCTTTCTTTAAAATAAAGTGAAACAGCATCGCCATCGGGTGCTGCATCAGCATGGCAACCAGAACGGGCAAAGCTACGGCAGAGGGGAAAAATGAAGTTGCCAGCACCACCCCTACCGTATAATTCCTTACCCCTCCGGAAAAAGTAATAGCGATACGCTGACTTTGCTCTGTCGTAACGAACCGGGCCAATCCGTAGCTAATCAAATAACCAAGGAACATCAATGCCAACACCATCACGACCAGCTCTACGACCTGGCTTCCGATCAACAGCAGCTGATCCGACAGCGTTGCGGCATTAAACAGAACTACCCCGTAAAGCGATAATTTGCTGACCAGCGAAGCCGTTGGCTTAAACCAAGGAAGCGGGTTGCGTTTCCTTAGCCAATCCCCAATCATCATCCCAAGCAATGAGGGGATTAATACAAGTTTCAACAGTCCTAGAATCAAGCCCAGGGCATCCAACTCCACTTTCGAACCCATCAGAAGGAATAAGGATGCAGGAACAAGGATCGGGCTTAACAGTGTATTTAGCGTAACGAACGAAAGACTCATCGTCACATTTCCCTTTGCAAAGCCAACCCAAAAAATCGATGTGACTCCTATGGGAAGCATGGCTGTTAATACGATCCCCGTCACGAGCTGTGGATTCATGGAAGGGAATACGCCTGCACTATATAATGCGAACCACGGTATGGCTACATGAATGAGAACCAGTAACCCAAGAAAAACCATGGGTTTTTTAATAACATCACCGAATTTCCTCCAGTCTGCTGAGAAGGAAGAGATCATCGTGAGCAACATAAAAAGATAAGGGGTCAGAATGCTGAAATGACTCAGGTATTTTCCAGCCCCAAAACCTATGATCATGAGCAGTGGCAATGTGAGGTAGATCCATTTTTCTAAGAAGCCATTCACACTCTTAACTCTCATATTCTCCCACCCGACATGTTCAAAAAAATCATAACGTTACGATCAATTCACCTGTAGAAAATTCCTTGGCTCTTCCCGAACTGCCGAATAGCCTGATTTTTTCCTGCACTTTCGCTTGCATCATCTCTCTCCCGCGCCCTAAGGAAACCGCCAAGTGATATTCTTCCGGATCCTCCTGTAGTACCTCTTGCATGCCTATAGTAAAGGCTTGCCTCAATTCCGTATCGACATTGATCTTGGCAATACCGAGGGATATCGCTTTTCTCACTTGATCGTCTGGAACATCGGATCCCCCATGAAGAACAATGGGGCGCTTTACCGTTTCATTAATTTCCTGCAAACGCTCGAAAGCAAGCTTGGGAGGATTCTTATAAATGCCGTGTGCCGTACCAATGGATACAGCCAGATAATCTACATCCGTAGCCTCAACAAAGGCTGCTGCTTCGGCCGTGCTGGTAATCATGGCATCCTCTTCTGCAACGGTGATATCGTCCTCGGTTCCCCCGATTTTTCCGATTTCTCCTTCTGTTCCAATCCCCAGTTCACGGGCTGCTTCCACTACTTTTCTCGTAATTCTGGTGTTTTCTTCAAAAGAAAGGGCTGAACCGTCAAACATGACCGACTGGAACCCCAGCTGAATGGCTTGCATCGTCTGCTTGTATTGGCGACTATGATCCAGATGAATGCAAACGGGAACAGTAATATCTTTCGCCAAAACATCCAGCATTTTTTTCATGGCTTCCAAACCGATATGATGAATCACTCTCTGACCGATCTGGATCATCACGGGAGATTGCTCGGCTTCAGCAGCCCAAAGAATCGCCTGAATAGTCTCGGCATTATGGGCACTGAACGCACCAACAGCATATCCGTTCTTCCAAGCTTCCTGCAAAAGGTCTTTCCCTGAGATAAATGGCACTTGTTTTCCTCCTAAGTTATCGTTTTTTTAGCCTAAGCGGCAATAGTTACCTTCTTGTGTATTCCTTCTCAGCGCCGGAGGATAAGGGAAAATATCATCTCCGACTATAGGTTTAAGCCAATTGTAATAAACAGCTGTATTCGTTATAAATTCCGCGGGAAGCAACCGTTCTCCCCCGTTTGCCGCTTTTTCCAGGTCGCAAGTGTTCAACACGATTCCATAGCCTGATTGGGTCTTGCGCTGTATCGATACCATGACATCCGTCTGTTGTTCTCCAACAAGTTGGGCTGCCTTCTTCCCGACATCATAGGCTTCCATCCGGTCTTGCAAAGAAACGCCTATAAACGAGCTTCGTTGGTTCATGCCAAGCAGTTCCGCTCGTGCCGTCAGTCCTAGTTCTTCTTGAATCAAGCCTTCCAGCGCTTTGGAAACCCCGCCCAATACTTGTCTCCCTTGTACGATGGCTTTCTCCACCCTCAAGGCCCCTTCAAGAAATGCCCCTTCACTCACGGCTATGGTTGCAAACCCATACTCTTTAACCGTTTCCCTCACCTGCCGAATGAATCGATCCGGCTCAATCGGTACTTCAGGGATGCAGACCAAATGTGGTCCATCCTGGTCATCCCCCCTCAAGTACCCGCTTGCTGCCGCTAGCCAGCCTGCATTTCGCCCCATGGTCTCAATGATTCTTACCTGCTCAAAATTTTTCATCGCTTCTAAGTCTTTGCTGATATCCCGCATAGAAAGGGCGACATACCGAGCAGCACTGCCAAATCCAGGCGCATGATCTGTTCCGGTTAAATCATTGTCCACCGTTTTAGGCATGCCAATCACTTGCAAGTCATAGTTAATTTCCTTAGCCGCTTCACTAAGCTTTTTCAGCGCTGCCATCGTGCCATTTCCCCCTATAAAAACTAGGGTGCTGATATTTCGTTTTTTTAGATTGATGACCGATTGATAAATTTCCTTCTCTGCAAAAGGATAGCGTCCAGAGCCCAGGCATGCTCCAGGCACATACCGGTTCTTTTTTACCCACTCCCGCATTGGGCCTTCTAGTGGAATAAGGTCATCTTCCGTTAACCCTTGATACCCATTCATCACACCGAAGACTCTACGCTTTTCCCCGATATGATCCAAGAAACCGACAAGACTTGAATTAATAACCGCAGTCGGACCGCCGGCCTGACCAATCGCAATATGGCTCATTGTCCTCCTCCCTTCTATCCGTATACCACCGTTTCAATGCCCAGTCGGCGACCGAGCTCAATTAAAGCGTCCATGACGTCATCATAGATAAGAGCAAAATGCGGTTCGAAGCCCTCTTCCATCAGCTCATATAAGGTTTCCGTCACATTGGATGCCAAGGCCACTTCAACCGAAGTGCCATTGAAGCGCTTAGGCGTATCGAGGGCCTCCCCTTTCGTGACCAGCAAACGATAGCCTTGTGGGGTATGGCTCACTCTAAAGATGGTGACTTTTCCCGGTTTCAATCCGAATTCCATGGTTAATCCCATTTGGCGGTTAGGATGTACGCCGGATTGCGCTCCCTTAGCAGGATGGGCAAGCGAGTAAGCAGCTGCGCCGCAATGCCAGAAAACGACTGAATTCTGTTCCTCATTCACATGAACCAGATCGCCGAGATAAGGTGCCTTTCCTCCGCTTAACTCACGCAAGATGAACATGGAGATGGAGCCGTTAATATCCGACTCACAGGAGGACACGATCCCGCTCTCGGTAAAGTGGGATAAGGTCGAACAGGCTGCCGCTCCCAGCTCATTAAAGAAATCTGGCCAGCATCGAACCGCCAGCGCCTCGATTTGGCTTTCTTCAATCACCTGCTTAACATAGGCAGTAAACTGAGCGAATCTCTGGACAGAATGATCGGTCTTATTCAGCCCCAACACCTGCTTCTCCGCCTCTTGAAGCACACCTGACCATTGCTCTTCCGGAAGTTCCACACATCTAGCAAAAGCCTCATGCAGATCGATCTTTTGCAGCTTCACACCGAACGCGTCCATCAGTTCATTCTCATTTACACCGGAGAAGAAGAAACCTGGCGGATGCTCGCCAACGACACCAATCTTTAACTGTTTCAATCTATGAATCACCCGGTTGACCGCCAGTTGGCGGGACAGCCGCTGATGCAACGCTGACTCATCTGGATTTCCGAAACAAAAGGAGAAGGGATGTTCCTGATTTCGCAGCACATTGCTCGTGCTGTTCCCGCCGGTAAGCGAATTTAACCTCAAGCGCCCTCCCACCTCAGGTTCGCGTACGGACCAGACAATAACGGGCTGCTTGAAATAATCCAGCACCTTCATCATGAATTCCCCGTCTGCGAACGTTACGCTCTGGTAGAGAACCGTATCAATGTCCTGATGCCTGACCGATTCAAGGAATTCTTCCAATTCTTCTACGGAAGTCACAATTCCATCAGGCTGATAGACCGTATGGCAATTGTCCGCAAGCCACTTGGAGCTCTGCTGGCGGTATCGCTCCCCCGTTTCCAGATCAAATGTTTTTCTCCCTATAGGAAGATACAAGATAGAAGTATCCAACATTCCCACACGTCCTTTTTAGCCAAGGCTTTTTTTGATAATTCAATTATATCATAAAG
>JBEQAI010000210.1:0-6330 GCA_041640415.1 Ammoniphilus sp.
GATATGTTTGTCCTCCAATATATAAAGCAAATGGCCAATATGGGAATGATAAGTTATAGTGCAGGGATGTATATCTCCTCACGCATGGATATTCGAGATTTATTTAATAGGTTTATCATTGCATCTGCTGATTTGGATCAATATGCAACACAAGCAATGTTATTAAAGGGAGCGTATGTAAGGCCACCGCATATAGATCCACCTAAGCAGATTGATTTTGTCAAAGAACAAAACTTTCTCTTTGGATGGTTAGGTAAACAAAGACCCTTAACGGCTTTAGAAATAACTAACCTTTTTATTAATATCTTTTTAAACTCCTTAGGAAAAGCAGTCATGATCGGATTTAGCCAAGTAGCTCAATCTAAAGATGTAAAAAAATATTTTATCCGAGGAAAACACATTGCAACCAAACACATCGATGTTTTTTATTCTATTCTTAATGATGAGGAAATAAGTATCCCTGGTACATGGGAAAGTCACGTGTCACCCTCCACTATTTCTCCTTTTTCGGATAAGCTGATGATGTTCCATACGACTGCTTTGACAGCCTTAGGAATTGGCAACTATGGGATTGCGATTTCCACTAGCCCAAGACGCGATATTGCCACTCATTATTCGAGACTCGTTAGTGAAGCCGCTCTTTATGCGGAAGATGGCGCTAATATTATGATTAAAAACGGTTGGCTAGAGGAGCCACCTAAGTCAGCAGATAGGGAGTCCCTGATAAATACATAAACACCACTAGAAAAAGGCTATCTCCAAAAGGTCGCTAAGATCGACCTTGGGAGACAGCCTTTTTTTACTCTTCTGTTTAGCAAAAAGGTGGGTGACTTTGGCAATTTCCAGGGCTTCTTTGGCAAAAAACACCTCTTCTTTGGCAAATCCGCCTCCTGAGCCTCTCTATCCAATCAGTATTTTCTCTTCCACATACTTGACTCTACTTTTTCCACTAAATTTCATAAGAGCAAACGCCATCGTTAATGGACCAATTCTCCCTATAAACATCAGAATGGTGATGAGCACTCTGCCAGCAGGAGATAGATCTCCTGTCAACCCAGCTGATAGGCCAACAGTACCAAACGCAGATATGGTCTCGAATAAAATCAGTTGTATATCCGCCTGTTCCGTATACGTAAGCAAAAAGAAGATCGTGCTGATGAACATGATGGCTGTGACTGCAATAGAGAAGGCTTTGTTCACCAACTCCCACGGTACTCTCCGCTTAAAGAAACTGACATTATCTTTCGCCGTAAGCACGGACCATAGGGCCAAAAGCATCAGTGCGAATGTGGTAACCTTTATTCCTCCGCCTGTTGAAGCCGACGAAGCACCAATAAACATCAAAAACATGATAAAAACCTGGGACGGAACCATCATCGAGCCAATATCAATCGTGTTAAAACCGGCTGTACGGGGGACTACGCCTTGGAAGTAGGAAGCCCACCATTTCTCTGCAAGGGACAGATTCCCAATGGTCTGAGGGTTGCTGAACTCCGTTGCAAAGATAACGACAGTTGCAATGACATTGAGAGCTAAGGAAACAAGCAACGCTATTTTAGAATGCAAGGACAGTTTTCGCAACGATCTCTTATTCCATAAATCTAAAATAACTGTGAATCCGATCCCGCCAGCCATGAATAATAAGGTGATGACTATATTAATAGTCGGGTCTCCCACCCATTTACTTAAACTATCGGGCTCTAGACCGAATCCAGCATTATTAAAAGCCGATATGGAGTGAAAAATTCCATAATACAACGCTGTACTCCAAGGCATTTCATACGACCAACGAAAGGCTAAAAGTAGAGCACCAACGGACTCAATAAAAACCGTTAACGATATGATAAGTAACACGAGCTTGACTACGCCTTGAATCGAAAACTGATTTAATGCGCTTTGCAGAACCACTCTCTCTTTTAAACCAATCCTCTTTCCTAAAATGATAAACATAAATACTCCGGCCGTCATAAAGCCCCAACCGCCAATTTGTATTAACGCCAATAGAACAATTTGTCCAAAAAGGGTGAAGGTCGTGCCTGTATCCACAACGACCAATCCGGTAACACAAACGGCTGATGTGGCTTCAAACAAAGCATCAATAAAACCCAATTGATGTCCTTCAAGAGTGGAAATCGGCAGCATCAGGAGCAAGGTCCCGATGAAAATTAGGATTCCAAATCCAAGGATAAGCAATCGAGCAGGATGAAGCTCGATAAGGTTCATTTTTTTTAATGAGAACATAACCTATACCTCTATAATTACATAGTCTGCTGCTGCTCGAACTGTCTTTTCTTGAAATGACAAAAAACCACTAAAGAGAGTATCTCTTCGTGGCTCCTTACGCATCATTAAAAAATCATGCTTCGGCACGATTATCCACCTCTCTTTATGCGCTTACGAGGTTAGCTGTCGGATTCGGGCGTGAGAGTCGCCCTACTTGTGAAGAATCCTTCCCACACAAGATTCACCCCTCTGATTTGGTGTTCCCACCAATCAAAACTTGGGTCCCCCGCTTCCAATTCGGAACTCAGCGATTTGGATTTAACTTATGGAACATATCTTACTCCTTATATACAAATTTTGCAAACATTTTTTCCATAGGGATTTTGTAGAAGCCAAAGCCGGAACCAGCAATAAAAAAGTAAAAAGAGCAGCCATAATGACTGCTCTTAGAATCTAAACTGGAATCAACTCATTGAGTTCTGATACTTCTTTATCCGCTTTCTCTATAACTAAGTCTTCGCTTAAACCAAGCGTCCGTGATGTTGAAGCATGGATTTTTTGGATAAGCTCTGGATTTTTCGCTAGGGCAACGCCATAAGAAGGAACCATTTCTTTAATTTTCGGTTCCCACTCCTTGATATGTTGCGGGAAGCATTTCTCAATTACTTCTAGCATAACAGAAACTGCGGTAGAAGCACCCGGAGAAGCACCAAGCAGGGCTGCGATCGAGCCGTCAGCGGCACTAATCACTTCCGTACCAAATTGAAGCGTTCCTTTTCCGGCAGCTGTATCCTTGATGATTTGCACACGCTGACCCGCAATAACGATCTCCCAATCCTCACTTTTAGCATCTGGGATAAACTCGCGTAACTCTTCCATGCGCTGCTCTTTCGATAACATCACTTGCTCGATCAAGTATTTAGTCAATGGCATGTTTTTGGCGCCTGCCGCTAACATTGTTACTAGATTATCCCCATTCACGGAATTGACTAAATCAAACATAGAGCCGGTCTTTAGAAACTTAGGCGAGAAACCGGCAAAAGGACCAAAGAGCAATGACTTTTTATTATCAATAAATCTGGTATCAAGATGCGGAACTGACATCGGAGGAGCACCAACCTTAGCTTTTCCGTATACTTTTGCATGATGCTGCTCTACAATCTTCGGATTCTTGCACACCATAAATAGTCCACTTACCGGAAATCCTCCAATATGCTTGCCTTCGGGAATACCGGATTTTTGCAACAGGTGCAAGCTTCCCCCTCCGGCTCCGATAAAGACAAATTTTGCAGTAATATGTTCAATTAGACCGCTCTCGAGACCTCTTACTTTCAATTCCCAAGTGCCGTCTTCCGCACGTTTAATATCATCAACGCTATGCTTGTAATTCACTTCGACGTTTTGACGCTGTAAGTGGTCAAACAACATGCGTGTTAAAGCACCAAAGTTGACATCCGTTCCAGAGTCGATCTTGGTTGCGGCAATAGGTTCATCGGATGTCCGGTCTTTCATCATAAGCGGGATCCATTCCATCAATTTCTTCGGGTCATCGGAAAATTCCATCCCTTGAAACAGCGGATTGGTAGACATCGCTTCAAAACGCTTTTTGAGGAACGTTACATTATGCTCGCCCTGCACAAAACTCATATGGGGCACAGACTCGATAAAGTCTTGCGGATTACGTATTAACTTACTGTCTACAAGATAAGACCAAAACTGCTTGGAGACCTGAAATTCTTCATTCACTTTAATAGCCTTACTAATATCTACGGATCCATCCGGCTTCTCGACAGTGTAGTTCAGCTCGCACAGGGAAGCATGTCCCGTTCCTGCATTATTCCATTCGTTAGAGCTCTCTTCTCCTGCCGTTGCGAGTTTCTCAAATACGGTAATCTTCCAGTCCGGTACTAATTCTTTAAGCAGTGACCCCAAAGTTGCACTCATGATTCCTGCACCAATTAGAATAACGTCAGTTGTAGTTTCTCTCCTATCCATTTTGACCGTCCTTTATATCTAAGATTTGCAGAAAGGATGTGGTACTCCCGCTTAGGCGTCACTGTAAGTCTATGCAGTACGACCCTTTCTGGTTTCTGAATCTATCTATCTACATTATAGTGTATCACTAATATTAATAGAATAAAATATCTATTATATAGTAGTCATAATCAATGTAAAATCTGGTGGAAATTGTGGGAAAAGATAGAAAAACCATGAAATAAAATATAATTAATCATGTTATATTTGCCTTGCTAATTCTGTTAAAACTGAAACAAAACAAGGAGCAGCTCAAACGAACTGCCCAGGAGTTAACTTCGACTCTCTAATTCTACTTTGATCACGCCATGGATGCTTTTAAACATTTGATAAATGTGTGTGGTATAGATATCATCAGAAGCTAGGACCAACATTTCAATTTCCGATAGATGGGATCCGGTGTCTCGGACTTTCACGTGTTTCACTTGCATTCCCTTATGCTTAATCTCTTTAAAAATAGAGTCAAGGTCTTCCGTAGGATCTACGACGAGTTTAACCATAAGATCACGTTGTCGAATACTCTTAGGTCCTATCCATTTGAGCAAAGTGGGAAAAAAATTAATCGCTAAAATGATATAACAAACTCCGACGAAAGCTTGAAAAATAAAGCCTGCCCCTACAGCAATCCCCAATCCGGATGCTGCCCATACCATGGATGCCGTCGTTAATCCTGAGATCACGTCATGGTTTCGCCGTAGAATGACGCCTGCTCCCAAAAAACCCACTCCACTGACCACTTGGGCGGCTAACCGCATCGGATCCATATTCGTATGGTCAGGAGTGCCGAATTGACGAACCGATTCAATCGATACAATGGTAATTAAACAACTTGCAACACTGATAATCATACACGTTTTAATACCTACTGGCTTTTTCTTTAACTGACGGTCAACACCAATAAGTAAGCCCAAACCCATGGCTAGGCCTAGTTTCCAGATGTAATCATGGGTCACCCAAAATTCCAATTGGCTCTCCCCTTCTTTTTTACATCCATTATATAACATTCAGGGAGAGAAAAGGAACTTTAGTTCTTTCCCGCCACAGCCATCGAGCGCAACACTCCATGCCTTGCCTATGCACACATAGACAAGGTGAGCAGTGTTTCTTCTAAAACGATTTGTCTGAAAAGACTTCAATCTTTTTGCTGAATCCCTTGCTTACAAAAGCCAGATAGATCAAACCGATCGCTAGCCAGGAGAATCCAATCACATGTGCGATGGGTTCCATGCCCCAGAAAATATATCCGCAAACAAATAGTCCAATCAGAGGGAAAACGAGATACTGAATAGTACCCCAACCGGATCTTTCTTTGCGTTTCACATAAAACTCCATGATTACCGATAGATTAACGCAGAGGAAGCCTACCAGCGCCCCAAACACGATGATTAGGAACAGCAAGCTCAACTCAATTAAAATTGCGCCGATATAACCAATCACTGCCATGAACAAAATACCGTACACGGGGGTTTGAAACTTCGGATGGACATAAGCGAAGAACCTCGGTAATACATTATCCCGGCCCATCCCATATAGAAGCCTAGAGGCCGCGGCTTGACCCGCTAAAGCGGTAGAAATACCTGAGATTGCAATAATCAAAGTCAATATCGTCGCTAAACCATTTCCGCCAACAGCCATGGCAATTTCAAAAAACGCCGTATCTACCGATTGAAAACTATTAAAATCAGGTGCAGCCATCGTCGCAAAATAAACTTGGCTCATGTAAAACGTCCCACTAATTACACAAGCGAGTATAGCAGCCCGTCCTACCATTTTGCCGGTTACGTTTGAATCCTCCGACATAGTCGTTACAGCATCAAACCCGAGGTAAGAAAGAACGGCGATGGAAGCACCCGTGACCAGGGCGTTCCAAGAGAACGTTTCAGGATTGTAAATCCCCTGTAAGGAAAAGACTTCCCCTCCCCCAGTAGCAAGTGCATGCCATGCGTATCCAACAAAGAGGACAATACTTAATAACATAAAACCAGTCATAATAATGTTAATTCTCGATGTCGTTTTAGCCCCCAAGTAATTGAACACCGTTACAGGGACGACAAAAAGTAACAACATAAGCCA